>CAZZLB010000472.1:0-2905 GCA_964654655.1 uncultured Rhodoferax sp.
GCCTTTTGTCGGCTCGCATGTGCTGGACTGGCCTTACGCTGAAGGCCTGCGCATGGACGAAGCCATGCACCCCCTGACGCTGCTGACCTTTGGTATGTACGGCGAGGTCCTTCCCAAACAGAACGGGGCGCCGGTACGACTTGTGGTGCCCTGGAAGTATGGCTTCAAGAGCGCCAAGAGCCTGGTGAAAATCCGCTTTACCGAAAAGCAGCCCGGCACCGCCTGGAACAAGGCTGCCTCCAACGAATACGGTTTTTTCTCCAACGTCAACCCCAACGTCGATCACCCGCGCTGGAGTCAGGCCAGCGAACGGCGCATCGGTGAAGATGGCTTGTTGAGCAGGAAGCGCAAGACACTGATGTTCAACGGCTACGAGGCCCAGGTCGGACAACTGTACGCCGGCATGGACCTGAAAAAGAATTTTTGACATTGCCGGCCATCAAGACACTGTTGCTGCACCGCTTTGCCAAGACAGTTGTTTTTGGTCTGGGGCTGCTGCCGTTTTGCTGGTTGATACTGGCGGCATTCACCAACCAGTTGGGCGCCAATCCGGCTGAGTTTCTTCTTCGGTCTCTGGGAGACTGGACCTTGCGCTTTCTCTGTCTGGTGTTGGCCGTGACGCCGTTGCGTGTCATGACTGGCATGCCGGCACTGGCGCGTTTTCGACGCATGCTGGGATTGTTCGTCTATTTCTACGCCGGCCTTCACCTGCTCAGCTACAGCTGGTTTGACATGGGTTTTGAACTCGACGACATCACCAGGGATGTTGCCAAGAGGCCTTTCATCCTGATCGGGTTTTCAGGCTTTGTGCTGCTGACAGCGTTGGCTTTGACGTCCTTTAACCGGGCCATCAAGATGATGGGCGCAAGGCGCTGGCAGCGTCTGCACCGCCTGGTCTACGTCATAGCGGGCCTGGCCGTCCTGCATTTCTTCTGGATGCGCTCGGGCAAGAACAATTTCACCGAGGTGTATGTCTATGCCGCGATTCTGGGTTCGCTGCTGTTGTGGCGCTGGTGGTATCGCATGAAGAAGAAGTCGGTTTAGTACACGCCAGCTTCACCTGACGGCCGATCCTTGAAGCGTTTGTGAACCCAGAAGTACTGGTCGGGCATGGTGTCAATGTATGTTTGCAGACGCAGATTCATCAGCGCTGTGTCGGCCACCGGATCAGCGCTGGGAAAGTCGTTCCAGGCCCGCAGAATCTGCACTTCATAGCCCTGACGGGTCATGCGGGTCAGCACCGGAACCACCTTGGCCCTGCCGAGTTTGGCAAAGCGCGACAGGGACGGAACGGTCGCTGCCAACACGCCATAAAGCGGCACCCAGACCGATTCTTCCGGCCCAAAGTTCATGTCCGGCAACAAATAAAGCGGATCGCCTGCACGCAACGCTGCCACGATCGTCTTGACACCATCGACGCGCCCAAAAAGTCGTGACGCGCCAAAGCGCTGACGCCCGGCCAGAATCCAGGCATCAAGCACCTTGTCGGATTGATCCGTGTAGATGGTGGTGAAGTGCCTTGGCAACTGCTCGGTCAGTGCGGTCCAACCGGCGTCCAGGCCAACAAAATGCGGCGCAAAGATCACGGTTGGCTCCTTGCCCTGCAATTCATGAACAGCTCCCGACAGGGTCAACCGCCGCCGGACCCGTTGCGCCGCGCCGTGCCAGAGCCAGCCCCGATCGAGCCAGGACTGAGCAAAGTGAACAAAAGTCCAAAATGTCACAGCGCGAATCCGCCGAACCGACCAATCCGGAAAACACAGGCGCAGGTTGATATTGGCCACGCGACGCCGGGGCCGCACCAACACATAGAGCAATGCACCCAGCAAAAAGCCCAGTGCCCGTATCCAGGCCAGCGGCAGCAGCGCCAGCAAATGCATCACGCCAATGCCAAACCAACTCCAGCAGCGACTCAGCATCAGAGCTCCTGACGCGGCTGCTTGTAGCGCGCGTAGCCCCACAGGTACTGCTGCGGGCGCCGCCGGATCAACCTTTCCATGGCCTGATTGATCAGGCCGGCAGCCTGCGCACCATCCGGCGGCAAGCTGACTGCCAAGGGCTCAAAATGCACGCAATAGCCCCGCCCCCAGGACAGGCGCTCGCCCCAGGCCAGCACGATGGCAGCACCTGTCTGTTGCGCCAGGCGAGCCGACAAGGTCATGGTATAGGCTTCACGGTCAAAAAACGGAACCCATACCCCCAAGCCCTTTGGCGGCACCTGGTCCGGAAGCAACCCCACGCACTCACCCTTTTTCAGGGCCTTGATCATCTGCTTGACGCCCGCCAGTGTCGTCGGAGCCGTTTGCAGGCCGGGTCGGTTGCGCGCACCATCCACCAAAACGCGCAGCCAGGGCTGGCGTGAAGGACGAAACAAAACCGTGATCGGATGTGTCTGTCCGTAACGTCGTGCATAGGCTTGTGCCGTGATCTCGAAGCATCCGAGATGCGGCGTCAAGAACACTACACCCCGACCCCTTGTCAACGCCTCCTCCACGTGCTGCCGGCCTTCCCAGACGACATTGACCGGCGCTCCAAACCATAGCCGTGGCAGTTCCGCAACCAGCTTTCCGGCCTCGCCTACCGCACCGAACCAGGCGCGCCAGTCAAAGCCCGCTTGCCGGGCGTTGGTCAGAAAGCGCTGGCGATAGACGCCAGAGGCAAAGAACACCAACCAGCCCGCAGCCCAGCCCACGGTGTGCGCCAGCGCCAGGGGCATGAACGAGAAAAATCTGAAAAATCTGACCATCACTCGGATAAAATCTGCTCGTCGCTGAGTTATGGAACTACTTGCAGGGCGACACACAAGGGCCGGTTTTCTGCAAATTGCCATTGTGCCTTGTCAAATCTGACAATTCTGCTAAAGCGTTCGCTAAAAGCCTCCAAGCCAAAGCAACGCGAAATTGTT
>CAZZLB010000473.1:0-2901 GCA_964654655.1 uncultured Rhodoferax sp.
CTTTCAGTACAGTCATGACAGTTCCAGTTGCTTCAGGAAGATGATACCCAATGGCCGGATCAACCCGCTTGAGGCCAAATCCGCTCAAGTAAAATTGCCCGCGAGTCCATGGCCGTTGACTTCTATCCCATCTGAGAGGTAATCATCATGCGTTGCTTGCGCTGGCTTCTTTCCATGCTTTTGCTGTTACCAGCACTTGCTCTGGCCGCCACGACAGCTGTCTCTCCGTTTCGCATCGGCGTAGCGCCGCACTCGAGTGCGCGCGTCATCATCGAGATGTACCAGCCCTTGCGTCTGCACCTCGAACAGGTCCTGCAGCGTCCGGTAGAAATTGTCACTGCCCCCGATTTCACCGAATTCGCCCGGCGCGCGGTGGCACAGGACTACGACATTGCCATCACCACCGGCCATCAGGCGCGACTGCTGCAGACTGACGCCCGTTACCTGACACTGCTGACCTACCAGGCCGATTTCAAGGCTGTCGCACTGGTGGCTGCCAAGAGCCGCTACCGTGAACCCAAGGACCTCGCTGGCAGCACCGTGATCGGCCTGTCGCCTTCCTCACTGGTCACGCTATGGGGACAGCACTGGCTGCTGCGCAACGCCGTAGGCAACGCCACAGTGCAGTATGTGAGCGCCTCCGACAGTGTTGGCCAGTTGCTGCTCAAAGGCGAAGGCAGCGTCGGTTTCATGTCGCTGGCCAACTTCCAGAACCTGCCCCCCCCGGTGCGCGAACAGATGCGTGTGATGGCCGAGAGTCTGCCCATGGCGGGTCGCGTCTATGTTCTCAATGCGCGCCATGCCAAGCAACACGCGAACATCCTGGCGGCTTTGTGGGCGTTCGCCGAGACACCACAGGCCAAACAATATTTTGGCAAGCACCAGCTTGGTGGCTATCGCGCCCTGGAAGCACGCGAGTTGATTGAACTGGACCCCTATGCCAATGAAGTTCGTCTGGTGCTGAAACAGGCCAAGTGATGCACTTCACGCCCTGGCGCACAGTTCGCGGACGGCTGGTGCTGGCAGCACTGCTGGTGGAACTGGTCATGCTGGCGATTCTGGTCGGCAACAGTCTGCGCCTGTTGCACGAGGCCATGGGAGAGCAGGCACGCGAGCAGGCCGAACAAATCGCGCCGGTTCTCTCGGCGGCCCTGGTGGCACCACTGGCACAATACGATTACGCTACGGTGCAGGCCATTCTCAACGAGAGTCATGCCATTCGGGGCATCGACTATCTGTCTGTGACCGATAGCAGCGGCACGGTTGTCGCCAGCAGCGGCTGGCCGATTGGCAAGCCCTTGCCCCATGTTGACACGCGCTTTTCCCTGGACGAGGATGAAGACCCGCCACGTTATGACCTGGCGCTGCCGATCAAACTGGCGGGCCAGCCGCTGGGCACGCTGCAATTTGGTCTGGATTTGAAGCGCATCCTGATCGCACGCAAGAATCTGCTGAGCCAGGGTGTTCTGATCGCGATCAGCGAATTGCTCTTGTCGGCTGGCCTCTTGACCCTGCTGGGGCTGCTGATCACACGCCAGCTTTCCCTGCTGACGACAGCCAGCCTGCAGGTAGCGCAAGGACAATTGACGCCTGACCCTGTGCCCGAGGGACTCGACGACGTCGGTCGCCTGGGTACGGCGTTCAACATGATGTCGCGCGCCATAGCCGACCGTGTCGAACAGTTGACCCGCGCCAATGAAACGGCCAGCCACATGGCCGCTTCCTTGCAGGACCGCACCGAGCAACTCAATGCCATCTTTGATCTGAGCCCTGACGGCTTCGTCTCTTTTGATGCGAAACGTCACGTCAAGTACGCCAACCCCGCATTTTTCCGTATGACTGGCCTCAAGTCTGCCGACGTCGTCGGACTCGACGAAATTGTCTTTTCCGCACGATTGGCCAAGGTGTGCCTTGATCCAGCCAGTTTCCCGAGTCTTGCCGGGCTCAACATCGAACCCTCCGCCAGCAATCCCCTTGCCACGACGGAGCCGGCACGACCGGCGCGCAAGCAGCAGCGCCAATTGATAGAACTGGCCGGGCCAGGCAACCACGTGCTGGAGCTCAGCCTGCGCCTGTCGGAGGCCGAGACGGTCTCGCAAATTCTCTATTTCCGTGAAGTCACCCACGAAACCGAAGTGGACCGCATGAAGAGCGAGTTCTTGTCGCACGCCGCGCACGAACTTCGTACACCCATGGCCAGCATCTACGGCTACGCCGAAATTCTGATGTCGCAACGCTTCAGCGAGGATGAACAGGAAGAGTTTCTTGGCATCATTTACCGGCAGTGCGGGCTGATGATCGCCATCATCAACGAGTTGCTCGACCTGGCGCGCATTGACGACAGGCGCGGCAAAGATTTCAAGTTTGCCAACATCGATGCGAGTCAACTGGTTCGCGATGTAATCGCCGATTTCGGCATACCGGCCGGTCAGCAGGCCGTTGTACTGGACACGCCGGCCCAGCCCTGCTGGGTGCGCGCCGACGCCAGCAAACTGATGCAGGCGGTGCGCAACATTCTCTCCAATGCCTACAAGTATTCCCCTTCCGGGGGCGAAGTCACCATCAGCGTGGGTCACGTCAGCGCACATGCGACTCCATCGGTCGGCATACGTGTCACAGACCACGGCCTGGGCATGACGAGCGAACAGGCAGCGCGTGTATGCGAACGCTTTTACCGCGTTGACACTTCAGGCAACATCCCCGGCACCGGCCTGGGCATGAGCATCGTCAAGGAGATCATGGAGCTGCATGGCGGTCAGGTCGAGATTCAGAGCCAGCTCGGCGCTGGTACTTCGGTCACCCTGTGGCTGACGCCAGCCA
This sequence comes from uncultured Rhodoferax sp., assembly GCA_964654655.1. Lineage (GTDB taxonomy): Bacteria > Pseudomonadota > Gammaproteobacteria > Burkholderiales > Burkholderiaceae_C > Rhodoferax. The sequence continues at coordinate 2,821 of CAZZLB010000473.1, forward strand.
GCGCACCACTCTAGCTGCTAGAACGGAATATCGTCATCCATGTCGTCAAAGCCGCTCGACGGCTTGGACGCTGCGGCGGCT
>CAZZLB010000474.1:0-2897 GCA_964654655.1 uncultured Rhodoferax sp.
GGTCCGCGTACCTTGGCGCTGCCGTCCGCCGCTTTGCCGTAGGCGCTGACGCCGCCCTGGCTGGCGGTCTCGGCAGCGTTCTCGAACGCGCGAATGCGAACCATCGTGCGGTACAGACCCGCTAACGTTCTGGTTTCTGAACTCAAGTTGTCTCCGCTGCCAAAATTGAAATGAGGATGGGCATTGTATGAGACCCCTCTGGCCGACCGGAGGCTGGCCGCATAATGCAACGCTTCGATCAGCGCAGACAAATGATGCAATGAAGCGGGTGGACACGGTGGTTTCGTACGGCATGTTGACGCCTCTGGCCGTGGCGGTATTGCTGCTGCATTGGCTGCTGCTGCAAAGCATGGTCTCCAGTGTCGCGCTGTTGCCAGCATCGCTGGGCCAGGTTTTCAGCACCCGCACCATCGTGCCGCAACCCATAGCCAAGACGCCCTTGCGCAGACCGGTCAGTAAGGTGGTCCCCGCCGCGCCAGCAGCGCCTTTGCCCGTGCGGCCGGCTGATCCTGCGCTGGAGTCGCCGCCGGCGCTGCCGCAGCCCGTGGAGACGGCTGTACCCGGGGCGCCATTGCCGGGGAACGGCCCTGGTCTGTCTGCCGACCCTGTCAGAGCGGAATCGGCCCCCGCAGAACCAGAACTTCAGGTGATGGCGCCACGCCACCTGCGCGAGGATGTCGCCTGGGCCAGCCGCTATGTCATTCCCGCCTCCCTGAATCTTCAGTACGACGTTTCGTCGAACAAATTTCCCTTTCGGGCGAATGCCGAACTGGGGTGGCAGCAAGACGGTGCAAACTACAACGCCAGGCTTTCGTTTGGAGCCTTTGGGCTGCGCCGGGTGCAGACCAGCCGCGGGCAACTGACGTCTGATGGTTTGGCGCCGCTGCGCTTCTCGGACAAGTACCGCAGTGAGGTGGCTGCGCATTTTGTGCGCGAAAAAGGCCAGATTACCTTCAGCGCCAATACGCCGGACGCGCCCCTGCTGGCTGGCGCTCAGGATCGCCTGAGTGTGGTGCTGCAACTGGCAGCCATGATCGCTGGTGACCCGGAGCGCTTTCCAAAGGCCAGCACCATCACCCTGCAGATCATTGGCCCGCGCGACGCCGACATCTGGCTGTTTACCGTGGAAGAAGACGAAATGCTGAATCTGCCCGGGGGGCCACAGGCGACGCGCAAACTGGTGCGCAATCCAAGGCGTGAGTTTGACCAGCGGGTCGAACTGTGGTTGGCACCGGCACTGGGTTATTTGCCGGCCCGGATCCGTATTACCGAGGCCAATGGCGACTACTATGACCAGAAGTGGCTGTCCAGCGAAGCGCCGGGTTGAATAAGTGCTCTTGAAATCCGCAGCTTTGCGGCCACCTGCATCAGACCTTCAATTCAGGGATAATATTCAGGCATGCACACGCTCTACGACTCGGAAACCTATTCGGTGACACATATGCTGGCCAATGCGGTGGCCGCTGATGCTGCCTGCGAGATTGAAGGCGAGCAGGTCGCACAGGTCTTGCTGGTGCCCACGCTGGCGCGGCACGGCTTTGAGATCATCGACAAGCGCGCCGGCAAAGAGGTCTATCTGGACGGCTCCTGGGCCGAATTGTTTCAGCAGCGCATTACTGCCTGGCAACTCAAGACGCCGACCCAGGAAGAAGTCGAGGACACGCTGGAGCAATACGCTGAACTGGCACAGAACCCGGTCGTCGTTCACTGAACGGCGCGATATCCCACTGGCAACCGCTTCTTTGCTGACCGGCAAGGTCCGTCGGCGCCCGTCTGCCCGATGAATTTGATGAGCCCTTCTTACATCCTGACTCTCTCCTGCCCGGACCGCATCGGTTTGGTCCACGCGGTGTCCGGCTTTCTGGCCGAGCGCGGCGGCAACATCGAAGAGGCGGCGCAGTACAACGATCCGGGCACCGGCTTGTTTTTCATGCGCGTGCAGTTTGCCTGCATACAACTGACACATGAAGAGTTGAAGGCGCAGCTTGCCACCTTTGCCCAGCGTTATCAAATGAACTGGCGCCTGCATGCCAGAGCGGAACCCATGCGCACCGTCATCATGGTCAGCAAGGAGGGACACTGCCTGAACGATCTGCTGTTTCGCTGGAAAAGCGGCCTGCTGCCGCTGGACATTCGGGCCATCATTTCGAACCACAGGGAGTTCTACCAGCTCGCGGCCAGCTACAACGTGCCGTTTCACCACTTTGCGGTCAGCGCCGCCAGCAAAGCCCAAGTGGAAGCCAAGCAGTATGAGATCATCCAGAACGAGGGCGCCGAGTTGGTGGTGCTGGCACGCTACATGCAGGCTTTGAGCGACGACTTGTGCCGCCAGCTGTCCGGCTCGGCCATCAATATCCACCACTCTTTCCTGCCCAGTTTCAAGGGTGCCAAGCCCTACTACCAGGCGCATGAGCGGGGTGTGAAACTGATTGGCGCGACGGCGCATTACGTGACGGCCGAGCTTGACGAAGGGCCGATCATTGAACAGGACGTTGCGCGCGTGGACCACAGCAAGACGGTCGAAGACCTGACCACGCTGGGCCGCGACACCGAGAGTCAGGTGTTGGCGCGTGCGGTCAAATGGCACAGCGAGCACCGGGTGCTTCTGAACGGTCACAAGACCGTGATCTTCAAGTGAGTTCGGGGCGCTGCGTGTAGTGCGCGTGGCGCTTTTCGAGGAAGGCGCGCATGCCTTCCTGGGCGTCCGGCGTCATCGCCGCTGAGGCCATCAATTCCACAGCCAATCGGTAAGCCTGATCCTGTGGCAGACCGGCCTGCTGGTAAAAGCCCTGCTTGCCCAGTGCTTTGGACAGCGCGCTGCCGCGGCTGGCGCGGGTAATCAAATCCAGCGTGGCGGCATCGAGCTGATCGGCCGGGACGCAACGGTTGATCAGTCC
>CAZZLB010000475.1:0-2890 GCA_964654655.1 uncultured Rhodoferax sp.
CACCGGCGTGATTACCGCCAAGCTGCTGGCTGAAAAAGCCAACCCGCAGGCCGACGCCGTGATGGGCGTGGCCGCCTCCAGCCTGGCGCTGATGGACAAGCAGGGCATGCTGGTGCCCTACGCGCCACTGAACCTGGACGCCATCATGAGCCAGTACCGTGACAAGAAGCAGCCGCCAGCCTGGTTCGGCATGGACGTCTGGGGTGCCACGGTGTGCTTCAACACCATCGAAGCCAAGAAGAAGAACATTCCCAAGCCCGAGACCTGGCAGGATCTGACCAAGCCGGTCTACAAGGGCCAGATCGTGATGCCCAACCCGGCATCGAGCGGCACAGGTTATTTTGACGTGGTGGCCTGGCTGACGCTGTTCGGCGACAAGGACGGCAAGGGCGGCGGCTGGAAGTTCATGGACGGCCTGCACGAGAACATTGCGCAGTACACGCACTCCGGCTCCAAGCCCTGCAACATGGCAGGCAGCGGCGAATTTGCGGTCGGCATTTCCTTCGAGTACCGCGCCAACAGCAACAAGGCCAAGGGTGCGCCGATTGATCTGGTGTTCCCGAAAGAAGGTCTGGGCTGGGATCTGGAGGCCTTTGCCATCCACAAGGGCACGAAGAAGCTTGACGCCGCCAAGAAGCTGGCTGACTGGGCTTCCAGCAAAGATGCGATGTTGCTCTACGGCAAGAACTTCGCCATCACTGCACAACCCGGCGTTGCCGCACCCCTGGCCAACGTGCCCAAGGACTACGAGGCTCGTCTGGTCAAGCTCGACTTCAACTACGCCGCCGAGCAGCGTGAACGCATCCTGAAAGAGTGGACCGCACGCTACGACGGCAAGACCGAAAAGCGCTGATCCCGCTGCGCTTCATGAGCCGCATGGCGCGACTGTGCGGCTCTTTCCCATTCCCGGCATGAGTTCACCTCCTTTTCTTGATCTGCGCCACATCCGCAAGGAATTTGGCAGCTTCACCGCGCTGCAGGACATCAATCTGGAAATTCGCAAAGGCGAATTTGTCTGTTTTCTGGGTCCTTCGGGCTGTGGCAAGACCACGCTGCTGCGCATCATCGCCGGGCTCGAAGTCCAGACCTCCGGGCAATTGTCGCAAGGCGGTCGCGACATCTCGCTGCTGCCGCCGGCACTGCGCGACTACGGCATCGTGTTTCAGAGCTACGCGCTGTTTCCGAACCTGACTGTCACCGACAACGTGGCCTACGGCCTGGTCAATCGCAAGACCTCCCGACCTGCCATCAAGCAGCGTGTGGCCGACCTGCTCAAGCTGGTGGGTCTTCCGGGCAGCGAAGCCAAGTTTCCCGGACAACTCTCGGGCGGGCAGCAACAGCGCATCGCGCTGGCGCGTGCCCTGGCCACGGCGCCGGGCCTGCTGTTGCTTGATGAGCCGCTGTCGGCGCTCGATGCGCTGGAACGCATCCGCTTGCGCGGTGAAATCCGCGCACTGCAGAGAAAACTCGGCGTCACCACCATCATGGTGACGCACGATCAGGAAGAGGCGCTGAGCGTGGCGGACCGGATTGTCGTGATGAACCACGGCGTCATCGAGCAGGTCGGCACGCCGCTGGACATCTACCGTGAACCGGCCTCGCCTTTTGTGGCCGACTTCGTCGGCAAGGTCAACATCCTGCCGGCGCGCGTTGTCGCTGGTGAATTGCGCTTTGGCAGCATGTGTCTGCCCTGTGACGGGCCGGACCGCGAAGCGCGGATCTACCTGCGGCCGGAAGACGTGCTGGCGCGCCCGATCAATGCGAATGACGCACACGTGTTTGATGCCAGCATCGACAAGATCGAATTTCTGGGCTCCTACTGCCACGTGCATGTGGGCTCACCGGCGCTGGGCAGCCACAAATTGATGGTCTATCTGTCACTCAATTTTCTGTCCGAACAGTCGCTCGAGGTCGGCTCCACGCTCGCGCTCAAACTGCTGCCCGAGCGCATCAAGGTGTTCTGATGTCAGCCGTTCTGCCAGGGGCCCTGACGCGCGCTGTCAAGCTCAGGCAGCACTGGGTGGACCGTCTGGCGCACCTGCTGATTGGTCTGATTGCGCTGGCGTTGATCGCCTTTCTGGCCGCGCCCCTGTTGTCCATCTTGTTGCAGTCGCTGCAGGGTCACGACGGTGAATTCATCTGGTTCGACAATTTCGTCGAATACGCAAAAACGCCGGCCCTGCTCGGCAGCTTGTGGAACAGCTTGTGGGTTTCCTGCGCGGTGACGCTGATCGTGGTGCCGCTGGCCTTCACCTTTGCCTACGCGCTGACGCGCTCCTGCATGCCCTTCAAGTCGCTGTTTCGCGGCATCACGCTGGTACCGCTGCTGGCGCCCTCCCTGCTGTCGGCCATTTCATTGATCTACTGGTTCGGCAATCAGGGCGTGCTCAAGGACTGGATGCAGGGCCTGGGTATTGCGCAAATCTACGGCGCGCCGGGCATTTTGCTGGCCGAATGTCTGGCCGTGTTTCCGCACACGCTGATGATTCTGGTCACGGCGCTGAGCCTGTCGGACGCGCGCCTGTTTGAAGCGGCGGATGCGATGGGCACCACGGTGTGGCGCAAGTTCTTCACCATCACGTTGCCGGGTGCCAAGTACGGGCTGATCTCGGCCGCACTGGTTACCTTCACGCTGGTCATGACCGACTTCGGTATTCCCAAGGTGATTGGCGGCAACTTCAATGTGCTGGCGACCGACGTTTTCAAGCTGGTGATCGGTCAGCAGGACTTTGCCAAGGGTGCGGTGGTCGCGATCCTGCTGCTGGCACCGGCCGTACTGACCTTTGGCGTCGATCACTACGTGAGCCGACGCCAGACCGCCATGCTGACCGCGCGCGCCGTGCCCTATGCACCCAAACCCTCACCGGTTTACGACCGGCTCATGACGCTG
>CAZZLB010000476.1:0-2889 GCA_964654655.1 uncultured Rhodoferax sp.
TTGATGAATTCCCGGTACGGCATCGACCACTGCTTGCGCTCCCTGTCCAAGGCTTCGCGCGCTTCAAGTTCCTTCTTCACTTGCATGACCAGTTCGTCAGCGTCTCCGTACCGGAGTTGTAGCTTCGAGAACAATCGTCTGATGTTATTCAAGTCTCTTGACATCTTGTTTTCCTTAACGGACCGAAAGTATCGGTTATGAATGACTGATCGACTGCCTTGAAAGTGCTGGATTTTGATTTGGCGCAACTGTTGTCTGAAAATCACTGACCAAGCAAACCCTTTTTCAGTCGGGAATCGACTGGTGTGTCGCCAGCGAAGATGCCGAGCAAAGCGTCAAAAAAGTCGGCCCCGGCAATCGCCTGACCTTGGCTGACCCCGTTCACGGCAAGCCGCGTTCCGAACTCAGGCAAATAGTCCAGCGTGATGTTGTCGCCTTTGACCGTCCTGCCTATACGTTCGATCATGCGTTGCAACTGAGCGATGCGATCGTCGAGTCGGACCCGCTCGGCGTCGCTGGTGTTTTTTCGGATGCCGGTTACCAAGGCACTGGTGAAATCGTCCGGGCCGGCATTTTGAAGCATCCGTAATTGCAAGCGCTTGGGGCCTGGCATTACCGCTACTTCCAATGAGCTGCCGACTCTCTCGCCGAGATACAACGCTGCCACGTAGGCCTTGATGAAAAAGATCTTGCGCACACCCAGACCGTTGAGGCGCAGTTCGCGATTGGACAGACGGATCGAATCGTCAAACTCCTGACCTTCCAGTGTTGCGGCGGCGGTCGGCCAGCTGAGCGACAGGCTGAGCAGTGCGACAGTGAGAATTTTTGGAGTGTCGTTGATGGCGCGGCACGGTGAACCAATGGGGCTACCGAGAGTCCCGCATTTTGCCGCTGACTCATGTCAGAGAAGTGACAGGTCGATTGCTTGCAGCGTAATCAATGTGTCATTCATTTGACATATTTCGCTGTTAAGGTCGACGAGCGAATACGTTTTTTCAAGCAGCAGCCATACGCGCTGCTGGAATGGCAGACGCCGACGTTAGTGCAACCTGGAAGCAAAGAAATGAAGACCCCCAAACAACGCCCAGCCGTTGACACTTGGGATGAGGCCGAATGCAAGGGCATCATCGAGCAGTTGTGGACCTTGCGCAAAAGCATGTTGGCCAGCGAAGCGGGTTTGACGGCATTGCTGCAGAGCGTCGATCCGTCCTACCGAGCCAGCGCGCGCAACCTGGTGCATTACCTGGCTTTGCGGCGTCATGATAGGCGCGATCTGCAGGAATGGCTGTCAAGGGTGGGACTCTCATCGCTTGGCAGAGCCGAGTCGCACGTGATGGCGAATCTCGACAAGGTGCTGGGCATCCTGCACCGGCTGACGGGTCAGCCGTGGGAGCCTCATTCCACTGATGAACCGGTTGGCATCAAGACCAGTCTGAAACTGCTTGAACGGCATACCGCCGAACTGCTTGGAGCGGTGCCGGCGGAGCGGGTCGTGCGCATCATGGTCACGCTGCCGTCAGAAGCGGCCAAGGATTTTGGACTGGTCAGACGCCTGGTGGTATCAGGGATGGACATAGCACGGATCAACTGTGCGCATGACGGGCCACCCGAGTGGAAGGCGATGGCGGCCCATGTCCGCCGGGCTGCCAGAACCATGGACCGACCGGTCCGGATTCTGATGGACCTGGGTGGGCCGAAGCTGCGCACGGGCCACATTCCCGCTGACACAGCAGTACTCAAGATCCGTCCCGAGCGTGACGAGTTGGGGCGCGTGTTGTCTCCTGCCTGCGTCGGTATCCGTGTTGTTGGTGCTTTCGCAACGGTGGCTGGCGCTACGGACCACATCGGGGTTGAAGCACAGTGGTTGGCACAACTGCAGCTCGGTGACCGGATCGAGTTCACAGATGCCCGCGACGCCGATCGCCATCTGCGGCTGGTGCAGCAGGACGAAGCAGGTTTTCTGGCAGAGTGTCTCCAAACGGCCTACCTCGTGCCGCAGACGAAACTCAAACGCTGTCGCTCTGGATCCGAGCCGGCGGTAACCAGTGTGCTGGACCTGCCTTGCAAAGACGGCTTGTTGCACCTGGTGCGTGGTGGCTCCCTGCGCCTGACAGGTCCAACCGTCGATGCACTGCCGCGCAAGGCCAAGGGAAGGGCGCCACGGCCGATGCCGACGGTGGTCTGCACCTTGCCCGAAGTCTTTGCCCAGGTCTGCGTTGGTGAGCGCATCTGGTTTGATGATGGTCGCATTGGCGGCGTGATCAAGCGTGTCGAACCAGCGTGGCTGGAAGTTCAGATCACGCACGCACGGGACAGCGGCGAAAAGCTCGCGGGTGACAAGGGCATCAACTTGCCCGACAGCCAGCTCCGCCTGCCAGCGCTGACTGAGAAAGACGTCGAGGACCTGGCGGTGGTGGCGCAGTACGCCGATATGGTGGGCCTGTCTTTCGTGCAACAGGCATCCGATGTCCAGGCCTTGCGCGAGCGCCTGCATGAACTTGGCAAGCCCGACCTCGGCATCGTGCTCAAGATCGAGACGCGTCGCGCGTTTGAAAATCTCCCTGAGTTGCTGTTCTCGGCGATGGCCAGCAAGAGCGCGGGCATCATGATTGCGCGCGGCGATCTGGCGGTGGAGTGCGGCTATGAACGGTTGGCAGAAGTTCAGGAAGAGATTCTCTGGGCGGCGGAGGCCACGCACATGCCGGTGATCTGGGCGACGCAAGTGCTGGAAACACTGGCCAAGACCGGATTGCCATCGCGTGCTGAAATCACCGACGCGGCGATGGGTGAACGCGCCGAATGCGTGATGCTCAACAAGGGGCCACACATTACCGAGGCGATGCGCACGCTGGACGACATCCTGCGCCGCATGCAGGATCATCAAACCAA
>CAZZLB010000477.1:0-2873 GCA_964654655.1 uncultured Rhodoferax sp.
ACGCACATGGCGCAAGGCTCCAGTGTTACAAACAACTCGCAATCAACCATGCGGTAGTTACCGAGTACCTGTGCAGCTGCGCGCAGGGCCTGGATTTCGGCGTGCGCCGTGGGATCTTGACGCGCGATCGGAGCGTTGCTACCGTTGGCAATCACCTGACCCTGGCGTACCACGACAGCGCCGACCGGTACCTCATCGGCATCCATCGCGCGGCGGGCTTGGGCCAGTGCCAGCGTCATGAAGACCGCGTCATCCATCAGGGCTCAGGGATCATCCCAAGTCGATCGATCCAGCCCGCCAGCGCACGCTCGTTGTCGTTGCCCGACGCATACATGGCGCGCATGGCAGTGTGCGACTCTGGGCGATGCTGATTGATCTTGAGCTTGCATTGCAGATCGGTTACGTGAAGCTCAAAACCCACGATCCCGGTGAGCATCTTGTGCGCGAACTCGGTGTCCAGTGAGCGCCATTGCTGCGCATAAGCGGGTTCATGATCAGCAATCAGCTTCTTCAGCAAGCCGTCTTTCTGCTCGGGGTCTTCAATCAGCGTCGCCTGTACCGTGCAGTGCACCGCCAGATAGTTCCAGGTAGGCACGCGCAGCAAGTCCGGGTAGACCGCGGGGCTCAAGTAGGCGTGGGGTCCCATGAAAGTCACCAGAGCCTGTGGACGCGCCTGCAGGTAGCGCCAGTGCGGATTGGCCTTGGCACAGTGCCCCAGCAATAGTATCGTGTCGTCATGCAGTTCCACATGCAGCGGCACATGCGTGACAAACGGCAGCCCATCGTCATCCACGCTGATCAGGCTGACCAGTGGATAAGCGCGCATCAGCGCTACGGCATCAGCTGCGCTCTTCGATTTGAACTGAGGCGGTAAATACATTGCTTACTGATCTCGCTATTCCCACTCGATGGTCGCCGGTGGCTTGCTCGATACATCATATGTCACGCGGTTGATACCTCGGACCTCGTTGATGATGCGGCTCGATACCTTCTTGAGCAGCGCATAGGGCAACTCGGCCCAATCAGCTGTCATGAAATCACTGGTCTGCACGGCCCGCAGGGCGACCACGTAATCGTAGGTTCGGCCGTCGCCCATCACGCCCACGCTCTTGACTGGAAGGAACACGGCGAATGCCTGACTGGTCAGCTCGTACCAGTTCCTGCCACTGTCCGCGTCTGCAAAATTGCGCAACTCTTCGATGAAGATGGCGTCCGCCCGGCGCAGCAAGTCGGCATATTCCTTCTTGATTTCACCCAGGATTCGCACCCCCAGCCCCGGACCTGGAAATGGGTGTCGATACACCATGGCGTGCGGCAGGCCAAGGGCGACGCCGAGTTCACGCACCTCGTCCTTGAACAACTCGCGCAAGGGTTCCAGCAATTTCAGACCCAGTTGCTCCGGCAAACCGCCAACGTTGTGGTGACTCTTGATGACGACCGCTTTTTTTGTCTTGGCACCACCCGATTCGATCACGTCGGGGTAAATGGTTCCCTGTGCCAGCCAGGCGACATGACGCGCCTGGTCACTCTTGAGCTTGCTCGCTTCACTCTTGAAGACTTCGACAAACTCGCGACCAATGATCTTGCGCTTGACTTCTGGGTCGCTGACGCCAGCCAGATGTCCCAGAAACTGCTCTGCGGCGTCGACGCGGATGACCTTGGCGTGGAGTTTGCCGACAAACATGTCCATCACCATGTCGCCTTCATTCAGGCGCAGCAGGCCGTGGTCAACAAAGACACAGGTCAACTGGTCACCGATGGCACGATGGATGAGCGCTGCAGCGACCGATGAATCGACGCCACCGGACAGGCCCAGTATCACCTCTTCTGTGCCCACTTTGGCGCGAATTCGCTCCACCGCTTCACTGATGTAATCCCCCATGATCCAGTCCGGGCGCGCTGCGCAGATATCCAGCACAAAGCGCTCCAGGATGGCGGCACCGCGCTTGGTGTGGGTCACTTCGGGGTGAAACTGCACGCCATAGAAACGCCGATTCTCGTCAGCCATGCCGGCGATCGGACAACTGTCTGTCGATGCCATCAACTTGAATCCCTGCGGCAATTCCACCACTTTGTCACCATGGCTCATCCACACTTGGAGCATGCCGTGGCCCATGGATGTGGCGTAATCCTGAATGCCATTGAGCAATTGCGTATGCCCATGTGCGCGCACATCAGCGTGGCCGAATTCACGCTTGTGGCCGCTTTGCACGACACCACCGAGCTGATGCGCCATGGTCTGCATGCCGTAGCAGATTCCGAGAACCGGAACATCCAGCTCAAAGACACTGGGCGGTGCCTTGTCAGTGGCTTCCTCGTACACGCTGGCGTGACTGCCCGAGAGAATCACACCCTTGAGCTGGCCGTCTCTGGCGTATTCACGGATCCAGTCGTCGCTGACATCGCAAGGGTGAACTTCGCAAAAGACATGCGCCTCGCGGATACGTCGGGCAATCAGCTGGGTGACCTGGGAACCGAAGTCAAGAATCAGGATTTTTTGATGCATTTGCGGTCCGTGAAGTGATCACTCGGCTCTGTAGTTTGGCGCTTCTTTGGTTATCTGTACGTCGTGCACATGGCTCTCACGAATGCCGGCAGCGGTGATTTCCACGAACTCCGATCTGCTCTGCAAATCATCGATCGTGGCACAGCCGCAATAGCCCATGCTGGCGCGAACGCCACCAGCCATCTGGTAGATGATCGCGACCATGGAACCTTTGTACGGCACACGCCCCTCGATGCCTTCGGGCACCAGCTTGTCCGCATTCGGGTTGCCAGTCGTTGACTCCTGGAAGTAGCGGTCCGCACTGCCTTGCTGCATGGCACCGATTCTGCCCATGCCACGGTAACTCTTGTAGCTGCGACCCTGGAAC
>CAZZLB010000478.1:0-2867 GCA_964654655.1 uncultured Rhodoferax sp.
TATCACCAAACCCCCAGGCGTTGTGATCTCTTCCATATCCCCGAAGTCTGGCCCCCACGCTTGTGGGTCTTGGCGACACGGCGTGTAGTGGGCTGGGAGCTTCCCGCCGAAGCTCATTCGCACGGCATCCTCAAAGCCCTTGTCCATGCAATCCACGAACGTGTCGATGGCGCCCCAGTCACCAAAGTCTATCTCTGGGTAGATGGCGTCGTGTAGGGTCATGAGAACGTCAAGGCCAGCGTTCTGGGCGCGAGCCACTGCACAGCGCATCGCCACGGCTCCGAATCCCTGAATGGGGATGTTCGCCACGCTGCGGTAGTTCGGGTTGTCTCCGAACATCCGCCACCCATCACCCAGCCGGATCGTAGCCCCGTAGCCTTGACGCTGGGCTTGCACATACTCCTCGATCCTCTCAGCCCGCCATGCCGCATACGTCGAGAATGTCCGGTCGAACTGGTCGATGATTACTTGCGCCTGCTTGGGTGAGGTGTACACCCCAGTGTCATTCGTCACCTTGTTAGCTAGTCCCTTACAACCCATTAAGTATGACATTCCCAGCACAGATGACTTATACCTATCTCTCATTTCTGGGTGGGACTTCTTCGTGGCTTCTTTTGGAACCGCCCCAGTGTCCTTAGCGAAATACAAATAAACATCACCAGACTTGTATGCCTCTAGCATCTTCTTGTCGCCGCTGAGGATAGCCGCAACCAAAAATTCCTGCTGTCCGTAGTCCGAGGCCACAATCACTCGTCCCTTGCGAGGTGCGACAAGCCCTCTGAACACTGCGCTCTTGAGGAAGATAAACCCTGTGGCTGCGGGTTGGGTACGTGACGACTGAGCGCCATAGATTCCCAGATACGGGCGCACTCGCCCATCACTCCCAAGAGAATCCCAGATTGTCTTCTTCTCTGAATCTTTCGGCGGGCGGAATCCGTTGATGGATTGCTGGAAGCGTGCGAACCTGTAGAGCTGGTCCACGAGCGTGGGCCTGAAAGAGTGGCGGTCGCTAATCATCTTAGACAGAGCTTCTTCAGAGATGCTTATTTGTTTAGTCTCTGTGCGCTCTGGCCACATGTCCCCATACTGAGCTTCGAGATGTTCCAGGATGAGCTTCACGTTTCGCTTGAACGATTGGGTCTTCTTGTCCCACTCGAACACCTTGAAAGGAATTACCCCTTCAAGTTGCTTGTTAACGTCGCGCTGCAATTCCCGGATGAGGTAGGGAATGTTGTCTGATAGGCGCCGCATCGCGGGCACATCCACAGGGTAGCCGAGGTCTTCCATGAGGGCTGAGCGCCGAGCGTAATCTGCGCGGATGTGCTGCTCTGCGCGTAGCTCGTAATCCTTCACCCCGCCTTCACATTCCCCAACCTTCTTCTTGAGCAGCTTCCACATCGCTTCGTGCAGGTCGTGCAGGTGCTTTGTGTCCTCCACGCAATACTGCATGATGGCCTGGGCTTCTTCCTCAGTGAACGGCCCACCACGAATAGCCCTCTCTTGCATATCTCTTTTGTGTTTCGTATCTCTAACTATAGATAGAAACTTATATTCCGCTGAGGCTAGACTGTATTGTATCTGTTGGTAAGATTGGCCTTCAGGTAGCTCCTCCTTGTCTTGTTTGTAGCGCGGAGGGGGCTTGAGGAACTTAACCTTTCCGTCCACCAAATGCTTGCCATACATGACTTCTGCTAGGTGGTTGCCCAACATCCGGTACTCAAGGTAGAGGTCGATAGCTTTTGAAAATGTTCTGGGGTCTACCCCTATAGCCGTCATCCCCCTACACTCCGCAAGATATGCATAGGAAACTATAGTTGCTCCCTGATTAGCCTTTTCCATCAGAAAGTTACGTAGGGTTTCCTTCCCTCTGTTGTCCTGCCAGAGCCAATATACCGCCGTGTCGAGTCTATTTCCTCCCTCCCAGATATCCAGGGCGCAGCAAATAGGATCTACCCTACTCTCCGAGGATTTAGAGAACTCAAAGTCCAGGTACACATAGTCGGTCATATGTCCAATACCTCGTCTCCGGGCGCAGGGGTTAGTATTGCCCTCTCAGGATCCCACCCTCGGGCTATCCTTTTCTTTCTTGGGCTTACCTTCAAGTTAAGTATTCTACACCATACGTGGAGAGGGTTCTCCTTCCCAAATAAAGCCACCATTTTCTGAGGGATCTTCCGGTACGTCTCAGGGCTCATTGCGTCCTCCCCCCTGCTCACTCTTCCCCACACCGTAGTGTAAGATACCCCGTATCGCCTGCACACATCTAGCAAAAGTGCGGAGTCTTTCCCGCTCCCTACCCTAACCGTATTCCGCTTATTTCTGGCCTGCTCTGCGGTACTCGCCCAGGTGCAGTTTTCTTTATCGTATCCCTTCTCCACGTCCAATCGCTCCAGGGTAAAGCCTGCGACGTACCCACTGCCCATATCCTCAAAGAACCCCTCAAAAGTCTCCCATTCTGAACATACCTCAATGCCCCTACCTCCATAGTGGGAGTATCCTATATTTCTTACATTGCGGCACCTAGCTTTCATGCTCCTCCACACATGGTATAGGGGGTGTTTTCGGTATCCGTGTCTGGTGTTTGTTTTCTTTATGCTCTCTAGTCTGAAGCATCCACAGCTCTTTGTATTTCCTTTACGTAGCGCCCCTGTGTGGACTACTGTAGTTCTCCCGCAGTCGCAGCGACACACCCAATTCCTCCCTCCCCTAGTGAGGTCTAGATGGAGTACCAGCAATCTGCCAAATCTTTTCCCCCTCAAATCCAAAGGAGTCATATATCCAACCCCTCGTCGTCGCCGTTCTCAATCTCGTACTCAGTGAACACATCTTCTAGCAGCATTGCGAAGTCATGCCAACCATTACCTTTG
>CAZZLB010000479.1:0-2867 GCA_964654655.1 uncultured Rhodoferax sp.
AGCAAATTGTGGGCCAAACCGGATTTCCGGTATTTGTACGCAGAGCTGCCTTTTTCCTTGGGGATGTAACCATCGACGATGTCGCCTCCGGCTCCCTGGAATTTGAAAAATGTCAGCAGCGCTTCCCGGATCGGTTTTGGATCGTTCACCTGCAGCGATAATTCGATGAAAGTATTCAGGTCGCGAATCCAAACCTCGCCGTAACCGCTGCCGGCATTCAGCCCGCTTTTCAGCAAGTTTTTACCCTTTTCGAGAACCATAGTTAAATTGGCATCGTTCAGGATGGTTTGGGCCAGCGCCTTGTCCCTGGCAGGATCGGCAGCCGCGGTGGCTGGCGCTGAGCTGAGGCAAAATAATCCTGCCATCAAGGCCAGGATGCTTAGAGAGCGGGTTTTGTTGTTCATATCCGAGTGAGTTCGATTCGCCATCCGGATTCGATTTTTCCATGGATCCACAACGCGGCTGATATCCCGATGCACGATTTGCCCCATTCATTGCGGATGGCCGCGATTTCTTCAAGGTGGAAAATCAAAATCTGGCGGCTCAGATAGGACGCGCCTTTTCATTTTGCGAAGCGCCAGGCAACCGGCGACTTAGAGAAAATGAGCGACCGCAGGCGGTCCGGGCCGCCATCCCGGCGATGAAAGCTTTTTTGGAACCGGCGCACGCTGGCCTTGGACTTCGGATTGAGTGTTCGCTGCTGGGCTACCCACTCCAAGGCCAAACTCACGGTCAAGCGGCGAAACATGCCCAGCACCCAAGCGGAGTTGGGGGTACTCAACCGGCTGCGGTCTTCATCCAAAACCACGTCCAAGCTGTGATGCAGGCGGCTTTCAATCACCCAATAGCTCCGCTTGAGCTTGAGAAAACCCATGGCATCCAGTCGTTCCAGGGTTAAGCTGCTGATCAGGTAAACGATTTCGGTGTGCTTTTTACCGTTGCGCCGCACCCGGCGTTTGAGCCGGGCGATGGTCCGGGCTCCCGGGAAACCCGCTTGTTCCGGCGTGGTCTCCTGGCAATCGACCACCCGGATTTCCCGGCGGCCCCGGTTGCGCTCCCGCGTATAAGCATGGGTCTGCGGGGTCGGCGGAGGGGGAAAAACGCTGCTCGGTCAGCAGCGTTTCCAGGGTCGCCACCAGCTCTTTCTGGTTGGCTTTGACCGTCAGGAGATAGTCGCCCCCGCCTTCAAAGAGAATCTGACGGGCCGACTCAACCTGGGTATGGATGGCATCGGCAATGACGATTTTGCCCACCACGTCCAGCTTTTCCAACTGCTGGCGGGCGATGGGAATTTCGTTGGTTTCTTTGGGGATGAGGGTCGAACCGAGCCAGCGCCCGGTTTCGGTGACGGCGTTGACGATCTGGACATCCGCGTGCCGAATCTCTTTGCCATCCAGGAGCACCAACTGGTTCTGGGCCGGGCCGAGCACTTGCTCCTGCCAGAGCAGCAAAACCTTTTCCACCGCGCTGGCGTCCACCCCGGCCAGCACCCGCGCGAAGGTGGTTTTCTGCGGCTGCCGGTAGCGCCAGGTGTCCGGATCGCGCCGAAAGTTCAGGGCGCGCAACTGGCTTTGCGACAAGGTGGCGGCGTAATCGGCCAAATCCTGCGGCCCGCGTATCACTCCATCAAAGACCGCCAGGGCGATCAAGGCCAACAGGCCTGCTACCGGATAGGCCAAACCCTGAGCCCGCCGGAACTCGGGCACTTGGGCTTTGAGCCGCTCCATCAAGCTGCGGATTTCCTGGGTGGGCGCCGCACAGCGCGGGGCGGCTTTCGCGGCCACCATCGCCCACTCCGGCCGCAGTTCGGGCGCACGCAGCCGCACACAGGCTTGCTTGCAGAGTTCGCGCACCCACACCTGTTTAGGCCGCTCGTGTGGCTCATAGAAATCGACCGCGCTGCGCTTCCAGCCCGCCGTTTCCCCCAACCGGCTCCACCCGCTCACCTTGTAGGCCGTGCCTTGATAGAGCTGGGGATCGACAAAGGTTTCGGCCAGCGCCACCGGATGATGCCAGGCCGCTTGCCAGTCCTCCGACAGCCGCCCCAGCATCAGCTTCATGAACCGGCTGATGAGGTTGGGATAGTGGCATTCGGGCAGGACTAACAGGCGCGAGTTGTTCGCAATCAGGGCCAGGCGTTGGCGCCGTTGTTCCTCGCTCCAGCCGATGAACTGGTCCCGGGCTTTGAGATGCAAGGCCGGCGCGCTCCAACTGGCCAGGGCCAGCCATTGGCCTTGGTAGGTGGCCACATAACGCAGGTGTTCCCCCACCAACTGGGCGCTCTGCAAATAGTGTTCTTTGACCAGCAGTTCATTAAAACGCGGGATTTCCTCCGGGCGCACTAAGCGCACGGTCAGGTGTTCCAGCACGTGTTGTTCGTCCGGTTCGGGCTTGCGAAACTTAACTTTGCTCGATGGCATGCCCGGCAGGGTAAAATACTTTTGCGGGGCTGTCCCGTACAAAATGATTAACTGGCCAGCAGCCAATAGGTTATCATCGGGGAAAGTCGCGTCCTAGCAAGGCGGGCCACCCGCCCGGAAGGCAGGCCGGCGAAAAGCGGGGAAAACCTCCATCAATCCCTGTCATTTATTTACGTAAATACCTGGTCCAGAATGTTTTAAGAATTATTCTTCCAGCGCCATCCTGACCTGGTAATCGGCTAATCATGATCCCTTCTGCGTTTAGCAACACTTACTCTGCCTGGCGGCCTGGAAATTTTTTCACGGTGCAGCGGGAGTGGCGGGCGGAATCCCCGGCCCTCCCATAACCTATAATCCGCTCAAGCCGGAATGGAACCAGGCCGATATACCCTATGCTGCTGATTGAGTGGCGGGTGGCGGGCAGGCTCGCGCCGCCATGGGATGGGG
>CAZZLB010000480.1:0-2864 GCA_964654655.1 uncultured Rhodoferax sp.
TGCTGGAGCCCTTGCTGATTGTGGCGATGGGTCTGGCGGTGATGCTGATCGTGCTGGCCGTTCTGCTGCCCATTATTCAGCTCAATCAGCTGGTCAAATGAGGCTTGCTGCATGACGCTGCTGGGCGCGCGCTTTGACGTTGACGCGGTCATCGTCGATCTGGACGGTACCATGGTCGATACCCTGGGTGACTTTGTCGTCGCACTCAATCTGATGCTGGCTGATCTGCCTGCGCCCTACCGCAACCATGCGGTCGATCGTGCGACCATCTCGCGCCTGGTGGGCAAGGGCTCCGAGCATTTGTTGACGAGTGTTCTGTCCCTGGCCGGCGCAAAGACGGATGATCTGGAAGCTGTTTACGCACAGGCATGGCCAAGCTACCAGCGGCATTACCTTGACATCAACGGCCAGCACTCGATGGTGTATCCGGGGGTGCTTGCGGGCTTGCAGCGACTGCGCTCACAAGGCCTGAAACTCGCTTGCCTGACCAACAAGCCGACGGCCTTTGCCCTGCCGCTGCTCCAAGCCAAGGGACTGGACCATTTCTTTGAATTCAGTTTTGGTGGTGATGCCTTCGAGCGCAAAAAGCCCGATCCGCTGCCCTTGCTGAAGACCTGCCAGGCACTGGGCACCTTGCCGCAGCGCACACTGATGATCGGTGACTCCAGCAACGATGCCCAGGCAGCGCGCGCCGCCAAGTGCCCGGCGCTGCTGGTTACCTACGGCTACAACCATGGGGAACCGATTCGGGAGGTGGACGCCGATGCCTTCGTCGATTCCCTTGAGGAACTGGTTGGCGCCTGAGACGCCAATCAGCCAGGTTTGCTACACTGTGCGCATGTTCATTCACCGCATCTGGATCACGGGTTGTAGCGACCGGGGAGCATGGCCCTGGCGTAAGCAACAAGGTTTGTCGGGTCGTACCTGACAGCGTTTGCTTGCCTGTTGAATGAACTGCAGCCGGTCCGGCTGCGAGCCGAGTCTGCTACGCGCAAAAGCCCCGGCTTTGATTGAAAGATTCCCTTCCGTGATTTCTGAACTTGAATTCAAGAGCCTGAGTGCTCAAGGCTATAACCGCATTCCCCTGCTGGCGGAGGCCTTTGCCGATCTGGAAACGCCACTCTCGCTGTACCTCAAGCTGGCGCATTCCAAAGAGGGGGGCAAGCACAGTTTCCTGCTCGAGTCGGTGGTGGGTGGCGAGCGCTTTGGCCGCTACAGTTTTATCGGCTTGCCGGCCCGCACCCTGCTGCGCTCGACGGGTTTTGGCGGGGACGTCTGCACCGAGGTGGTGACAGATGGCGTGGTGGTGGAAACCTCCAATGCCAATCCGCTGGATTTCATTGCGGACTATCAGAAGCGGTTCAAGGTCGCCCTGAGGCCCGGATTGCCGCGTTTTTGTGGGGGTCTGGCGGGCTACTTTGGTTATGACACGGTGCGCTACATCGAGAAGAAGTTGCAAGCCTCGTGTCCACCCGACACCCTGGGCTGCCCCGACATCCTGCTGCTGCAGTGCGAAGAGCTCGCTGTGATTGACAACCTGTCGGGCAAACTCTACCTGATTGTCTATGCTGACCCGACCCGCACCGAAGCCTATGCCAACGCCAAGAAGCGCCTGCGCGAGTTGAAGGATCAACTGAAGTATTCGGTCAGTGCGCCACTGGTCAGGCCGACCCAGAGTTACCCCGCTGAGCGTGAATTTGCGAAAGCGGATTACATCGCCGCGGTGGAGCGGGCCAAGGAACTGATCGCCGGTGGGGACTTCATGCAGGTGCAGGTCGGTCAGCGCATCAAGAAGCGCTATACCGAGTCGCCGCTGAGCCTGTACCGGGCGCTGCGTTCGCTCAACCCGAGTCCCTATATGTATTACTACCATTTTGGGGACTTTCACGTGGTCGGTGCCTCACCCGAAATCCTGGTGCGACAGGAGCAGATCACGGCAGATGGACAAACAGAGCAGAAGATCACGATCCGCCCGCTGGCCGGGACACGGCCGCGCGGCGCAACCGCCGAGAAGGACAAGGCTGCCGAAGTCGAACTGGTTGGTGACCCGAAGGAGCGCGCCGAGCACGTGATGCTGATCGATCTGGCGCGCAACGACATTGGCCGCATCGCGAAAACCGGGAGTGTCAAGGTGACCGAGGCTTTTTGCGTGGAACGCTACAGCCATGTGATGCACATCGTGAGCAATGTCGAAGGCACGCTTAACGAGGGCATGACCAGCATGGACGTGCTCAGAGCCACCTTTCCGGCCGGCACCTTGACTGGGGCACCCAAGGTGCATGCCATGGAACTGATTGACCAGCTTGAGCCGAGCAAACGAGGTCTGTATGGTGGCGCGTGTGGCTACCTGAGCTATGCCGGCGACATGGATGTGGCCATTGCCATCCGCACCGGCATCATCAAGGACCAGACCCTGTACGTGCAGGCGGCTGCCGGTGTCGTCGCCGATTCGGTGCCGGAACTGGAGTGGCGCGAGACCGAAGCCAAGGCGCGTGCCTTGCTCAGGGCCAGCGAACTGGTCGAAGAAGGACTGGAGTAAGCCATGAGTTCAGTAATCAGGCTGCTGATGGTAGACAACTACGACAGTTTTACCTACAACATCGTCCAGTACTTTGGTGAACTCGGGGCCGAGGTTGAAGTCTTTCGCAACGACGAAATCACCCTCGATGAAATCGATGCCCGACTACAGGCGGGACAGCTTGACAGGTTGGTGATCTCTCCCGGGCCTTGCTCGCCGGCCCAGGCCGGCATTTCGGTGGCGGCAATCGAGCGCTTTGCCGGCCAGTTGCCGATACTGGGGGTGTGCCTGGGGCATCAGGCGATTGGCGCTGCGTTTGGCGCGAAGATTGTGCGCGCACAGCAGT
>CAZZLB010000481.1:0-2864 GCA_964654655.1 uncultured Rhodoferax sp.
CTTCTTCGAAAGCCAACTCAAAGCCCGCAGTTGCATAGCCGCCGGAATTTTCGGGTCGAGCGACCCGTGGCAGCTTCATCACGCCCCAGGGCAAGGAGCGCATCTCCAGCACCTGGGCGTCAGCTCCAAGGCGATAGGCCCGCAAGGACGAGGTGCCCCAGTCGAGTGCGATAAGCTGTGTTTGACCTTGTGCCTGATTCATCGGTTTGTTCTAGTCCACTAGTATGCCGCAGCTTCGTGCTACATTGAATTCACAACGCTCTGGAGCCGCCCCTTGAAAATGACCTTTCGCTGGTATGGCGAGTCTGATCCCGTCAAGCTCGAATACATCCGCCAGATCCCTGGCCTGTATGGCATTGTTTCGGCCATTTACGATGTACCGGTGGGTGAGGTCTGGCCGCTGGACAAGCTGCAGGCACTGCGTGCGCGCATTGAAGGCGCAGGCCTGAAGTTTGAAGTGGTTGAAAGCGTGCCGACCCACGAAGACATCAAGCTGGGCAAGCCCACAAGGGACCGCCTGATTGCCAACTTCCAGCAAAACATCCGTCACTGCGCGGCGGTGGGCGTGAAAGTGATCTGCTACAACTTCATGCCGGTCTTTGACTGGACCCGCACAGAAATGGCCAGGGAACTGCCTGACGGCTCTTTCACGCTGGCGTTTGACGCCAAGGCGGTGGCCAGGATAGACCCCGAACAGGGCATTGCCCTGCCCGGCTGGGACGCCAGCTACAAACCGCAGCAGCTCAAGGACCTGCTGGACGAGTACAAAGCGGTGGACGAGGAAACCCTGTGGGACAACCTCGGTTACTTCCTCAAGGCCATCATCCCGGTTGCTGAAAAAGCGGGTATCAGGATGGCCATGCACCCGGACGATCCGCCGCGCCCCATCTTTGGCTTGCCGCGCATTGTCAAGAACCGCGATGACCTGCAGCGTCTGGTCCACCTGGTGGACTCACCGGCCAATGGCTTGACCCTGTGTTCGGGTTCGCTGGGTGCTGATTTGTGCAACAACGTTGAAGCCCTGGTGCGCGAATTTGGCAGCCAGGGCCGCATCCACTTTGGCCATCTGCGCAATGTCAAGGTGGAGCCCGACGGGACGTTTTATGAATCCACGCACCGGTCCTGCGACGGTTCGCTGGACATGGCCGCCATCGTCAAGGCTTACCACGACATCGGTTTCGAGGGCTATGTGCGCCCGGACCATGGCCGCATGATCTGGGGTGAAACCGGCAAACCCGGCTACGGCCTGTATGACCGGGCGCTGGGGGCTGTCTACCTGAATGGCTTGTGGGAGGCGATCAGCAGGTTCGCTCCGGCGTCCCAATGAGCTTGTCGCGAAGTTGTTTCGCTCGCCATAGGCACTCAAGGCGCTGCGCTATCGCCCGTCCATCCGCCACCAAGCACCCGGTAAAGCGTCACCAGATTCTGCAGATACTGGGTCTGTACCTGCAGCTGTGCCTGCTGCGCGGCAAACAGTGAGCGCTGCGCATCCAGGGCGTCGAGGTAGCTGGCGGCACCACTGCGGTAGCGCAACTCGGCCAGGCGGTAGCGGTCCTGCTCGGCTGCCAGTTGGGCCTGCTGCGCACGCAACTGCTCACGCAGCGTGGCGCGTCCGGCCAGCGCATCAGCCACTTCACGGAAGGCGCTCTGGATGGCGCGTTCATACTGGGTCAGCGCGATGTCTCGGCCAACTTCAGATGAGCGCAAATTGGCCTGATTGCGGCCGGCGTCAAAGATCGGCTGCAACAGTTGCGGTGCAAAGCTCCAGGCCATGCCACTGCCAAAGAGTCCGCTGAGTTCGTTGCTGACGCTGCCCACGCTGCCGGTCAGGCTGATGCGTGGAAAGAAGGCGGCACGTGCCGCGCCGATGGCGGCATTGGCTGCGATCAATTGCTGTTCGACCTGTCGCACGTCGGGGCGGCGCAGCAGCATGTCCGACGGTAACCCCACCGGCAGATCCGGAAGGGATCCCACGCCCGGCCCTGCGGCCCATCCGTCCGGCAATGCCTGCCCCAGCAGCAGCACCAGCGCGTTTTCGTCCAGCGCGCGCTGGCGTGTCGCCTGAGCCAGCGTGACGCGGGCCGACTCCAGTAGCGATTCGGCCTGGCGCAGGTCGATCTGCGAGCTAGCACCATTGTCAAAACGCAGCTTGATGAGTCGGTACGAATCCTCGCGCGTTGCCAGCGTCTGGCGCGTCACACGCAGCAGTTCCTCGTCTCCCAGCAGTGCGTAGTAGCTGCTTGCCACCGAGGCCAGCAGACTGATTTGCACCGCCTTGCGCGCTTCTTCGGTCGCCAGGTATTGCGCCAGTGACGCGTCGGCCAGACTGCGAACACGCCCGAACAGATCGAGCTCATAAGCGGTGACCAACGCACCGGCCGAGTAACTGCTGCTGATGCCGCCAGCACTGGTGGGCTGGCGCGAACCGCTCAGGCCCGCGTTCAGCGTGGGCCACTGGTCGGCGCGGCGCAGGTCGAGTTGCGCACGTGCCTGTTCGATATTGAGTACCGCCAGTTTCAGATCGCGGTTGTTCTGCAGTGCCAGCGTGATGAGTTGGCGCAGGCGTTCGTCGCCAAAAAACTTCTGCCACTCGGGTGTGGTACCCGGCGCCGTTGCCTGCGTTCCTGCCGCCTGCCCCGGAAAGGATGCGGCCACGGGCAAGGCCGGGCGCTCCAGCGGCGGCGCCATCGAACTGCAGCCGCTCAGGGCAATAGCCAGCAGACACAGTGTGCTGCGCGCGCTCATGGTTTGGCCTCCGTCACGAGTGGCGCTGCTGGTGTATCGTCGTTGTCTTCGTGTGCATATTTCCTGCGCTGGCGCTCACTGCCTTTGAAGATGCGGCGCACCACAACGAAGAACAGCGG
>CAZZLB010000482.1:0-2855 GCA_964654655.1 uncultured Rhodoferax sp.
GTACTTCTTCCTGAGTCTGCTTGGTCACTTCATTGGTCGTGCCAACGTGGTACGCAGTGCGCTCAAGCTCATCGAGACTTCGATCAATCGTGGTATCGAGCACCTCGTCACGGATACCGTAACTGAGGAACTCGGTGGCCAGCTCACTGATGCCGAAATCCAATACATTCGTCCGCACGCTGTCTTGCTTGATCGCGTGGTTGTTCGCATCAACGCCACGATCCCGATCCCGCTCAACAATGGTGAGATGGATCTCGTGGTCTGAACCCAGTCTAACCCTAAAAGGAATCAATCATGGCCGACATCTTTGGAATCGATAGTGGTCTCGGTGGGGTCTTCAAAGGCAATAAGTTCACCATGGCCATCTCTGGCCAGAACGGCGCCGGTACTGAAGTCAACTTCGAGGGTGCCCTGGTCCAAAACCTGCAACTCAACTATCAGCGCCAGATCACGAGATTCTGGGCGCTGGGGACTCAGAAGCAGTATTACATCGAAGGTCGCACTGAAGGTCAGGGCACCTTGGCTCGTATCGTGGGCCCCCAGGGTCTCATCGACGAACTCGTCGAAGTCCTCGCCGATCTCTGCACACTGAACAACCGCGGGGTCACCTTGACCGCTAATAGTCCGGATGGCTGTGCATGGATCGGGAATACTAAAAATAATCCCAATATCTCACTTAGTCTGTGGGGTGCGATCTCCACTGGTATCAGTTTCGGTGCCGACGCCCAGCAATTCGTCATCAATTCCTCACTAGCACTGATGTTCACTTCTCTGCGTCGTAATAAGTCCTAGGGCGTTGTGAGAATGTGATTGTTACGACCCCGGTCTCGTCGAGGCCGGGGTCGTTGTTTGTCTGACACCTCGGATAGGATCCCACCATGCCATTTGACGTCTACCCTGGTCGTGTCATCGAGGCCTACGCGGGCACCAACTACTACCGGCTCGCAGGCCCCTACTGCACCGTGATGGCGACCTGGTTCGGCGATGGATCAGGGACCACAGGGGTCAGGGGTTCAGGTGGACTCGCCGTGGGTACCCTGGTGCTCTTCGCCTTGGCAGTCGGCGACAACCCCTCACGCATCATCTGTGTTGACCAGATCCACACGGATCCCAGTGTGGATCTCTACCTCCCGAGATCCATTCTGGAGACCCCGGTATCCGGGTACTGGGAAGGCAGCTTGTCCAAGCAGCTCCTCCAGGGCAAGATCCTAAGGGGTCTTAGGGAATCCCGGAATGATTGCATCGTTGACCTCGTCCCCGGGGAGTGGGCGAAGTCGTCATACTTTGGTGCCGGGGTTGGTGTCGAACACTTCCGGGCCTGGCTTAGTGCTGGCCCCATGGCCGGCCTCGAGTTCTTCACGGACACCCAGCTCGGCCGCCTCCGCGCCATGCAGTGGGAGCACGACACCCTGATGTCACAGAGTGCGGATACTTACACAGGGGGATTCGCCGAGAAGACCTCGAAGCGGTTCTGGACCCCTGCGGAAGCCGTGGATCCCGATGCGCTACCAAGACTCATCG
The DNA here is from genome assembly GCA_964654655.1 of uncultured Rhodoferax sp. Lineage (GTDB taxonomy): Bacteria > Pseudomonadota > Gammaproteobacteria > Burkholderiales > Burkholderiaceae_C > Rhodoferax. Next base: position 1,522 of record CAZZLB010000482.1, read on the forward strand.
AACAAGCCGGACCAGGGCACCTGGGCTCCCATGCCTATGGCGCCGGACCAGGACAACGGGAAACCCCACGTCGTGCGCTGTGGTCAGACCACGTCGATGAAAACGGTGTCAGAGTCATCTCGGCAGCCGGGGGCGTCATCCTGGAACGCAGGATCGACCTCGATGTCCCCGAGGAGATCACACCAAGTGATCCCACAGAACTCACCAAGGAACTCGCGACATCCCTGAATACCCCACGAGACTCCCTGAGTTTCGCTGGGGTCATCAATGCGGTGACCTCGGCACAGAGCGTCTACGACATCATTGATAGCGTGACCACGTATCGGGCCAGGAATGCAGTTGATACCGTGAAACAACGATGGACCCAGGACAGGTTGGCCACGGAGTCTCAACTCGTAGTTCCCACGGGAAAGATGTGGGGGGATCTCCCGACCACAGTCGAGATCCCTGTGGGACCCGAAAAAACCAAAAAGTTCTATGTCGGGCGTTCCGTGATCGCCTTGCTCCCCGATGGCAACGTGATCATCGAGAATGCCCATGGTGCCCAAATCCTGGCCGCGGGCCCCAACCTCGTCCTCAGTGCCCCCGGTGACATCATCGAGCTCTGCGGGGGCTCCAAGCTCACCTACGCCGCCAAGAACGTGGTCATCCGGGGCTACGAGCACGTTCAGGTCGTCGCGAACACGGGTCGCATGGATCTCAAGGCCGAACGCCAATTCAGCATCTTGGGTGGCAACGATGGGGGTGCCGAAGGTGTCCTCATCGAATCCAAGAGTACGTCGCCGACGTGCCGCGCCGGGGATGGCCTCGATGGCTCCGTGGGTGGCGTCGTCATCCTCAGTGAGTCCGGAATCTATGCCGCCGCGAAAGCCGATGTTGGTGTGTTCTCCGAGAACCGAGTTGGTATCCGTGCACTGGACACCTGCATCCTCGACGCCCCTGCTTTGGCCTTCAAGGTAACCAGCCAGTTCCAAGTCTTCTCGGATTCTGACCGTCCTTTAATCGAACTAGGAGTCGACTCCGAGAAGAGTGTCCTCAGTGTCTCCGGTGACATCGTGGCTCAAGGTGACTTCGTGGGCTTCAAGAGCATGCTGATCAACTCCAACGCAGTCATAGGGGGTCAGCTCGCCACGGGGAAGACCGTGGTCGCCAATGGGATCAATGATGCCTCCAAGGACCCCGCGGCCATGCTGGATGGCGTGATGTCCACCGGCGCCGGCAAATTCTCCTGGCGAGCCGCGGCGCTGCTGCCAGAGCCTGCCTTGCGTGCTGGGCCGCCAGGCACGCATTGCGTTGGCAGTCTTGGCGTCGAGCCGGATGGTGTTTGCTCACCC
>CAZZLB010000483.1:0-2852 GCA_964654655.1 uncultured Rhodoferax sp.
ACCTCCCACTCATAATCAGGGGGTCGTAGGATCATGCCCTACTGGGCCCACCCTTCAGATAATCAAGCGTTTACAATTAGTTTTGTAAACGCTTTTTATATTAGTGGAAAAAACGCTCAAAAAATCCAGTCATCGGCGGAGCAAATTGACCACCCCCCCAAAAGGTCTCCTAAAAGACCACCGACAGAGCCAAATTTTGGCTTCCGGCGGAGTAAACTGACCACCCTTTCAAATAGATTTTAGAGCTGCTGATTAGTTGCAGGTTTGAGTAATGTTGACACTGTTTCAACATTATTTAAAATGTCAAATAAATTAATCAGTATGAGTAAAGTACGCAGTGTGATCAAGCTGTACACCGAGGGTGTCAGCAAACTCTCCATCGGGGAGCGGACCGGTTTACCCAGGAACACGGTCAAGAAGTATATCCGGCTGTTTTTGGCATCCGGATTGAGTCTGGAAGAGGTGGAAAGAATGAATGAAGCGGCACTCGAGAAGTCGTTTCTGGACATGACCCGCCGGGACGGCCTTATCGAAGATCCACGTTACCAAACGCTTATCAGCCTCTTTCCGGATATCGACAAGAAGTTAAAGCGGCGGGAGAACTCGCGGGAAAAGCTCTGGAAAGAGTATTTGGTAAATCACCCGAACGGTTACCAGCTGACCGCCTTTAAAACGCACTACCGTCGGTGGAAAAAGGTTCATAACTCACCGATGCACATCGAGCATCCAGCCGGGGAGAAAATGTACGTGGATTATGCCGGTGAAAAGCTAAAATATCTGGATCCGTTTACAGGAGAAATCTGCGAAGCTGAAGTGTTTGTGGCCATCCTGGGCGCCAGCCAGTTGACCTATGTCGAGGCCACACACAGTCAAAAGAAAGAGGATTTTATCCGCTCGTGCGAAAATGCTCTGCACTTCTATGGTGGCGCACCGCAGGCCATTGTGACCGATAACCTAAAGTCTGCCGTAATCAAGAGCAACAAATATGAACCCACCCTTAATCAGGCGTTCCATGATTTTGTGAGTCATTACACAATGGCTGCCCTTCCTGCCGGGCCTTACAAGCCCAAGCATAAAGCCTTGGTGGAAGGCGTTGTCAAGATCATTTACCGGACCATTTATGGGGAAGTGAACAAAGGTGTCTGTTCTGGGTTGGAAAGCCTGAACCGGGCCATAGCTGCCGCCCTGGAAGTGCACAATAACAAGCTCCTCAATGGCCGTCCCTACAGCCGCAAACACCTGTTCGAGGATACCGAACGGGATCAGCTTCAGGAGTTGCCTGCCACACGCTTTGAGATCAAATACCGGAAGGTGGTGACCGTGATGAAGAACAACTATGTCAGCCTGAGCGATGACAAGCACTATTATAGCGTTCCCTACCGGTTCGTCGGTAAGAAGGTGACTCTGCTGTACAGCCAGACCGAGATAGAGGTTTATTACCATTACCAGCGGATTGCCCTTCATCCCAGGAATAGAAAGCCGTTCGGCCATACCACCGTAGAGGACCACTTAGCCTCAAAGCACCGGTTCATGAGCGATTGGAACCCGGACAAGTTTATCCAGCGTGCCTCAGAAGTAGGGCCTGACACTAAATCCTATATCATTGGTATCCTGGACAGTCGCAACCATCCTGAGCAGGCCTATAAATCCTGTCAGGGGGTATTGAGTTTTGTGGCCCGAGTGGGAAAAGAACGGTTGAACAGCGCCTGCCGGCGAGCTATGTTTTATGGTGATTACGGATATCATACCATCCGGGTGATTCTGGAAAGGGGCCTTGACCAGAGCGATCCGGAGTCGGATGAGGAAAAAAAGCCGCTACCACGGCATCCGAACATCCGTGGGCCCAGATATTATGCCTGAAAGAAGCAACCAGCCTTACCGGGCCTCGGCCCGGTAAGGCTTTGTCTAATATTTAATCCGATAAAAGAGCAAAAACATGAATGAAGAAACAGTTCACAGAATGAAGCAAATGAAGCTATTGGGCATGGCCGCAGCCTTCCGGGCCAGCTTCGAACAAGAGCAGATGGTCAACCTGACCAACGACCAGATGATATCCATGCTTATTGAGGCAGAATGGGACGATCGCAATAACCGGCGCATTGAAAGACGGCTGCGCCAGGCAAAGTTCCGATACAATGCGAACATGGAACAGATTCTCTTCAATGAGGATCGGAACCTGGATAAGAACCTGCTGATGCGTCTGGCAGAATGTGGTTTTATAGACAAGGCCGAAAACATAATGATCACCGGTAAAACCGGAGTGGGCAAGAGTTATATCTCCTCTGCACTTGGCAACCAGGCCTGTACTTTGGGTTACAAAACTATTTATGCTAATACCGGAAAACTAATGTCACGGCTGAAAATGGCCAAGGCCGATGGATCTTATCTGAAAGAAATAGCCCGCATTGAAAAGCACGACCTCCTGATCCTGGATGATTTTGGACTACAGCCATTTGATAATCTAAGCCGTTCTGCCTTGATGGAGATCGTCGAAGATCGACACAGCAAGCGATCCACCATTATCACTTCGCAGTGGCCCATATCCGATTGGCATGAAATCATTGGTGAGCAAACCCTTGCCGATGCCATCCTTGACCGGATCGTCCACAGCGCACACCGTATGGAACTATTGGGCCCATCACTACGAGAGAAGCTCTCTGGCAAGCAAACACAGATGATAGAATTGTATTAACAAAAAAGTTATCTTTAACATCAGCTAAAAAAGCAGCTTGAATGATCGATTTAAAGAAGGGCAAAGAGACTGGTCAGAAAGTCCGCCGGGGGGCGGTCAATATACTGCGCCGATAGGTGGTCAATTTAAGCGTTTCGTCCATCACACCTCGGGCTTCACT
>CAZZLB010000484.1:0-2847 GCA_964654655.1 uncultured Rhodoferax sp.
TACCTGACGATCGTGGCGCAGTGGCTGTCATCCTTTGGCGTGCCGGCGCCAGCGATTGAAGCTGCGCGAGCCGACGCCCTGATCTGGGCACTGGAGCGGGGTTCGCGCAGCGGGCGTGTCGCCTACCAGTTTGCGCGCGATTACGCTGGCGGGCATTCGCAGCACCCATGACCTCGCCTGTGCTGGTCGCCAACGGCGAACTGCCGCGCAGCGGCGGCCTTGACCGGGCAGCCATCGATGTGGCCGTTGGTGTGCTGTTCCGCGCGGATGGTGCTTTCCTTCTGACCAGTCGTCCGCCGGGCAAGGTGTATGAAGGCTACTGGGAGTTTCCTGGTGGCAAGTGCGAAGCCGGCGAGACCGTGGAGCAGGCCTTGCGGCGCGAGTTGCAGGAGGAACTCGGCATCCTGATTGGCGAGGCCGTGCCCTGGCACTGCGCCACCGTGGACTATCCGCATGCGCTGGTGCGCCTGAATTTCCTGAAGGTGTGCCAGTGGAGCGGAGAACTGCAGATGCGTGAAGGGCAATCCTGCAGCTGGCAACAACTGCCCGTGCAAGTGACTCCCGTATTGCCGGGAACGCTGCCGGTGCTTCAGTGGCTGGCCGAGGAGGGTGGTGTGTCCTCCAGCGGCTGATCTTCAGCGTTGCTGGTGACCGGCATGCGAAAACTCTCGCTGGCCCAGGCTCCCAGGTCGATAGCCTTGCAGCGCGCACTGCAAAAAGGTCTGAACGGATTGGACGTGGCGTAAATGCTGTCGCCGCCGCAGCTCGGGCAGGTGACGGTTCTGGGCGTGTTGGTCATGAGCACAGGGTCAACTCAAAGGCAGTGTCTTGTTGGCTGGCATGAAGCTTGTCATCGTCGCCGTGGCGCATCAGCCGAATCGACACGATCAGACGGTTGCCACTGATCTCGGGAATCAGGCCGAGCGCCGGGTCCAGCGTCATTTGCAACAACTGAAATGTTTTGCCCTGTGGCAGGTTTTGCTGGAACTGACCACCGACTGCCATCACTTTTTGCGCCGTGCTGGAACCACGCAAGAGCTTGAGCAGCAGATAAATCGCTTCGGCCAGCGGCGTCAGGGTGCTGGCCCAGCTTTCCAGGTCGGCTCGGCGCCGGGCCGGCTCGTGCTGTTGCCATGCGTAGTAGGCAGGCAGATCGAAGGCGCAGGTGCCGCCCGGGATGCCAATGCGACTGCGGATACTCATCAACCAGTCGTTTTCTGTCAGTGCCTGACCGGCCTTGCCGGGCAAGTTGTTCAGCGCTGTAAAACAGTGTTCTACCTGGTTGAACACCAGGTCCAGCACCTCCGCTGCAATGGCCGGATTGTTTCGATAGGCATCGAGCACATGCTTTTGCTTGTCCAGGTCCTTGAGGACGTCGGACTTGAGGTCGGCACGCGCTCCCACGTCCATCACTTCGAAGATCGTGGCCAGAGCAAAGTGGTGGTCGAGCGCGGACTCGCGCGTGACAAATTCACTCAGGCGAAGAAACAGCTGCTCGAGCCGCAAATAGGTGCGAATGCGTTCATTAAAGGGGTATTCGTAAAGGATCACGCTGATGTCCAGGCTGGTCCGGCTTCCATGCTACCCGGATGATAGCCCGAAGCGGACGGAAATTTGGCCCAACTCGTCTGCCAATTGTTCAAGCGACAGGCCGACGTTGAAGATCACGCAGTCTGCTGCTTTCAAGCGCAGACTGCGGCTCGCCTGGGAGGCCATGATTTTTTCAACTTCCGGGCGCGACAACTGGTTGCGCGCCATCACCCGGTTGATTTGAACCTCGGCCGTGCAATCGATCACCAGCACCAGATCGAGGTCATGCCGCCAGCGGGCCGATTCGACCAGCAGCGGAATGTCAAAGACGATGCAGGGGCAGGCCTGCGCGGCAAAAAGCCCGGCCTGGCGCCGTGTTTCCTGCCCCACCAGCGGATGAATGATGGCTTCGAGCCTGTGTCGGGCACCGGGATCACCGTGTACGAGCTGGCGCATCCGGTTGCGATCCAGAGCGCCGCTGGCATCGACGAAGTCGGAGCCAAAAGTCGAAGCGATGAATGGCATGGCCAGTCCGCCTGCAGCGGTGAGCTGGCGTGATATGGCGTCGGCGTCAACCAGTCCCGCGCCGCGTCCGAGCAGCAAGCGACCAACCGTGCTCTTGCCACTGCCAATGCCACCGGTCAATCCGAGCCGCACAGGAGATGGCACGGTTCAGAGTCCGATCCAGTGAAGCAGCGTGTCTGCCCCGAAAACCATGGCTGCCAGGCCCGCGCCAGCGAGAAACGGGCCAAAGGGCAGGTAGCCACCCTCGCGCAGTCCGCTGGAAAATTTCATGACGATGCCAATGATCGCGCCAATCACCGAGGACAGCAGGATGATGGGCACCAGTGCCTGCCAGCCAAACCAGGCGCCCAGCGCAGCCAGGAGTTTGAAATCACCATAACCCATGCCTTCCTTGCCCGTGATCAGCTTGAAGGCCCAATAGATCAGCCACAAGGAGAGATAGCCTGCCACTGCGCCCCAGAAAGCCGAGTTCAGGGAGACGCCGGTCCACTGCAGCGCCGCGGCTGCCAGTCCGGCCCAGAGCAGCGGCAAGGTCATGGCATCGGGCAGCAAAGTGGTATCCCAATCGATCAGAGCCAGTGTCAGCAGGGTGGCAGAAAACCCACTCCAGAGCAGCGCTGTCGGGGTGGCGCCCCATTTCCAGGCGCAGCAAAAGAAAAGGAGTCCGGTGCCGAGTTCCACCAGCGGATAACGCACGCTGATCGCTGCCTTGCAGGCCGAGCACTTGCCGCGCAGCCAGAGATAGCTCAGGACAGGAACATTTTCATGCCAGCCGATGGCGTGCCCGCAGTG
>CAZZLB010000485.1:0-2847 GCA_964654655.1 uncultured Rhodoferax sp.
CCGGTGGACCAGACGGTGTTGGCCAACGAGCAGGTCATCGACGGCAAGGGCTGGCGCACCGGCGCGGTGGTGGAAAAGCGTGAGATTCCGGGTTACTACCTGAAGATCACCGACTACGCACAGGAACTGCTCGAGCAGGTGCAATCGGGCCTGCCGGGCTGGCCTGAGCGTGTCAAGCTGATGCAGGAGAACTGGATTGGCCGCAGCGAGGGCGTGCGCTTTGCTTTCCCGCACGAGATCCGTGACGACACGGGCGAGTTGATCGGTGGCGGCAGGATGTACGTCTTCACGACCCGAGCCGACACCATCAAGGGCGTGACTTTCTGCGCTGTGGCACCCGAGCATCCGCTGGCCGTGCAGGCGGCGCGAAGCAACGCGCCACTGGCCGCCTTCATCGAGGAATGCAAGGCGGGCGGCACCACCGAGGCTGAGCTGGCAACACAGGAGAAAAAGGGACTCGATACCGGTCTGCATGTGATGCACCCGCTGACCGGCGACGCCGTGCCCCTGTGGGTTGGCAACTACGTGCTGATGAGTTATGGCGACGGTGCTGTGATGGGTGTGCCGGCGCACGATGAGCGTGACTTTGAATTTGCCCGCAAGTACGGCCTGCCGATCAAGCAGGTGGTGCATGTGGATGGTGAGCATTACGACTACGAGCACTGGCAGGACTGGTACGCCGACAAGCAGCGCGGCGTGGTCATCAATTCGGGCAGTTTCAGCGGCATGACGTTCGCACAGGCAGTTGATGCGGTGGCGCACAAGTTGGCCGGCAAGGGGCTGGGTGAGAAAAAAGTTACGTGGCGCCTGCGCGATTGGGGTGTGAGTCGCCAGCGCTACTGGGGCACACCCATCCCCATCATCCATTGCCCGGAGCATGGTGCGGTTCCGGTACCAGAGAAAGATTTGCCGGTGGTGCTGCCACTGGACTGTGTGCCTGATGGGTCCGGCAACCCCTTGCACAAGCATGCGGGGTTTCATGCTGGCGTGGTTTGCCCGGTTTGCGGCGCAGCGGCCCGACGCGAGACAGACACCATGGACACCTTTGTCGATTCCAGTTGGTACTACATGCGCTACTGTGATCCGCACAACGAGCAGGCCATGGTCGCGCAGGGTGCGGCCTACTGGATGCCGATGGACCAGTACATCGGCGGCATCGAGCACGCCATCCTGCACCTGCTGTACGCGCGCTTCTGGACCAAGGTGATGCGCGATCTCGGTCTGGTGAAGGTTGATGAACCGTTCACCAAGTTGCTGACGCAGGGCATGGTGCTCAATCACATCTACTCGCGCAAAGGCGACAAGGGCGGTGTGGAGTATTTCTGGCCGGCTGAAGTGCAGGACATCCAGGACGCGGCGGGCAAGGTTACCGGCGCCAGACTCAAGGTGGCCAAAGGCCAGTTGCCCGCTGGCACGCTCATTGACTACGATGGCGTGGGAACCATGAGCAAGTCCAAGAACAACGGTGTCGATCCGCAGGACCTGATCGAAAAATACGGTGCGGACACAGCGCGCCTGTACACCATGTTCACCGCGCCACCGGAGGCTACGCTGGAGTGGAACGACGCCGCTGTCGAGGGTTCCTACCGCTTCCTGCGCCGACTCTGGAATTTTGGCGTCAAGCTGCACAGTGGTGGCAACGGCGTGTCGGCGCAGCACAAGTTGCAGGACATCAGTCTTGAAAAGAGCGCCAAAGCGCTGCGGCGCGAAATCCACAGCGTGTTCAAGCAGGTGGACTACGACTACCAGCGCATGCAGTACAACACGGTTGTCTCCGGCGCCATGAAAATGCTCAATGCGCTCGAAGGCTTTCAGGATGACGGCGCCAGCGGCAACCAGGCCGCACTGCTGGAGGGCTTTGGCATACTGCTGCGTTCCATCTATCCGGCCACGCCGCATCTGACCTGTGCCTTGTGGAACGAGCTTGGCTATACCGCTGCTTATGGTGAGCTGCTCGATGCCGCCTGGCCGGTAGCGGATGAGTCAGCTTTATTGCAGGACGAAATCGAGTTGATGCTGCAGATCAACGGCAAGCTCAGGGGCTCCATCGTGGTGCCATCAAATGCGGCACGCGAAACGATCGAACGAGCGGCCGTTGAGAGCGAGATTTTCCAGAAGCTCTCGGGTGGCGCAGCCATCCGCAAGATCGTGATCGTGGCCGGCCGTCTCGTCAACGTCGTCGTCTGAAGCGGCCTGCCATGAATCGTCGCGATGCTCTGGTAGGGATGTGCCGGCTGGGCAGCAGCGGCGTGGTTGCGCTGGCGTTGACGGCTTGCGGTTTCAAGTTGCGTGCCTCGCAGGACTTCTCCTTCTCTTCACTGGCTGTGCTGCCCCAGCCAGGCGGGCCGCTGGCCATCGAGTTGCGGCGCTCCTTTGGCAGCGCGGTGCGCGTCCTCAAACCCGACGAAGCGCTGAGTCAGGCGCAGGTCGTGCTCGAAATCCTGCAGGAGCAGCGCGAGAAAGTCGTGGTGGGCGTCAACAGCTCCGGTCAGGTGCGTGAATTCCAGCTGCGTATCCGGCTCAAGTTCAGGGTTCGCAGTGCGCAGGGGCAGGAATTGGTGGCACCGACCGAGATCGTGCAGCAGCGCGACATCAGCTTCAACGAGTCAGCCGTGCTGGCCAAGGAGGCCGAAGAAGTTCTGCTGTACCGCGACATGCAAAGTGACATCGTGCAGCAGGTGCTGCGGAGGTTGGCAGCAGTTCGGCCTGTCTGAAATTTGTGTTTTATTCTCTTTGTTACTTGGATTATTCCCCCACTCACTCCCCCCCGCCCGGGTTTTTGGGGTCAGAGCCCAAATTCGCCGAGCCTACGGCTCGACCGCAGGGTGCGGCACGCTGTGCCGCAGC
>CAZZLB010000486.1:0-2836 GCA_964654655.1 uncultured Rhodoferax sp.
GCGCGAAGTTGATATTCGGCCCGCGCAGGCGGTCGGGGTTATCGGCGCTGCGGAATAGCAATTCCCCACCGCGCTTGAGTTTGACAATCATCTCGGCTTTATTGAACGACTCGACCGCGTCGCCCGCCACGTCCAGGAAGGTGCGCAGGGTCGCATCACGGATCATCGGGTATGTCGGCGCAACGACGAGGCCCAGGCTGCCCGGCGTGCGGGCGTGGTACAGGTCCTTGACGCATCCGGCGTAGGTCTTGCCCGACCCGATGCCGCCGATGTACGCGCTGAAGCGGTCGTCACAGGCGACAAAGTCGTATTGGCGCGGGAAGAGCTTAATCTGTCGCGCTGGCATTGTCGCGTACGATCACGATAGATAGGGATTCGCCATCCGCGCCAGACACTTCCAGTTTGTCCGGCACCTTGCCGAACGCGACCTCCACAAAATGCATCTGCAAGCGCGGGTCCTTGCTCGCCGCCCATTGGCGCAGGATCGCTTCGGTGACCGTCACGACATGGCCGTCGATGACAATCGGCTGCCCGGCTTGCTTTGCCTCCTCGTGCGCGATCTGCTGCGCCAGGGTGCGCAAGGCGTCGAAGGTGCGCGGGCGGCCTTTTCTATTTATCCGCGGGTCGCCTTTGACAAAGCCCTTGCCAGTAATGCCGCCGTCGGTCATGGCGTTGTAACCTCGTTGCATAACAATTCAGGCGTGCCGCCGGTCATATCCACCCAACGTTGAATGGCAACGGCGACATAGGCGGGCGAGATTTCCACGGCGCGACATTTGCGGGAGATGCGCTCGCAAGCAATAAGGGTGGTGCCGGAACCAAGAAAGGGATCATAGACATCACCATTGTGGTTACGAATTGGGCGCTCCATGCACTCGATTGGTTTTTGTGTGCTATGCCCACCAATTGCACGGTCGTCTAATCCAAATTCCCAGACAGTTTGTTCGTTATCTGCACCAATCCAACTTGCCGATTTTCCCTTGCGAACCGAATACCAGCAGGGTTCGTGCCTTGCGCTGTAATGACCACGACTAATAACAAAGTGTTTCTTGCTCCAGATAATTTGAGCCTTTGTTTCAAAACCACAAAACAATAAACTGTTTTCGACTTTGCTGGCATGCTGACCAGCATGCCAGCAATAGACAATATCTCCGTCAAATAATTGCCATGCTTCGCGCCAATCGACATTGTCATCGTTTACAACTTCGCCTATTGCGCGATCACCTTCGCCAAAAACCTTATTTCTCCAGTCGGCATCATACTCAACGCCATAAGGAGGGTCGGTCACCATAATATTGAGCGGAATATCTTTTACCCTCTCGACCACCGCCCGATCTGTGCAATCCCCGCAGATAATCCGATGCTCGCCCAACTTCCACAACTGCCCGGACTCCACGCCCCATTTGACGCGCAGTTCCTCGGCCTTGTCCACCTGTGCGCCTGCGTCCTCGCCCTTTGGCTCTGGCCCAAAGCCCAGCTCCTTCTCCGTGAACCCCCACTTGATCAGGTCGTCAAACTCAAACTCATTCGCCAGCGTGTCAAAGTCCCATTCGCCCGTAGCACCCTTGTGCGCCAGGATCGTCAGCTTCTCGCGCTCCTTCTCGGACAGCGCCCGCGACGATACGCGCACCTCAACCTCGTAGTCCGGGCCAAACTTCGCGCCCCACGACTTCAAGCGCTGATGCCCGTTGTACACCTCATTCGCGGGTCCGATGGCGACCGTCTCGAATTGACCGAACTCCTCGACGCTTTCCTGCAAGCGGCGGACCTGCTCGCCCTTGATTTGGCGCGGGTTGCGCGGCCAGGGGATCAGGTCGCGGATTTTGCGGCGCTCGGTGGACCAGCGAATATCAGTCATCCGTCACCCTCGTGCGTGATCCGCGCGGGCGGGTGCGCTCTTCCATCTGCGCCAACGCGCGGTCGGTCTTGCTGTCGTGGGCCTGCATCGCGGCCAGGAGCTGCTTCAGCGTCAGGTCGTTTCCGTCGAGAAGCCCCTTGAAAAACGTTTGCCAATCCTTGTCGCGCGCCTGGATGAAGCGCAAGAAATAGACCGTGACGATGATCACCGCGCCCGCAGCGCCTAAGTTAATCAGGGATGTGATCGCCGTCTCGTTCATGCTTTGCCAACGCTTTGGCCGACCTTGTAGATGCCTGTCGCGCTCAGACCGATCGCCAATCCGTACAGCACTGCGCCGAACCACGCGCCAAATGACGCGGGCATCGCCACTGACATTTGATAACATAAGCCGAGCGCCAGGCCGATTAAAACAGACGACGCCGTGAGAAGCGGCGTGCCTGTGATCCCAACGCGCTTGACAAATTCAACCAGCGCCATTGTCAAAATTACCAATGGCGCTGAACCCTGCAATGCGGTCACTAAGTCCATAACCCCTCCGTAATCCATCACGGTAAAATATGCCACCAATATCAGTATATCATTTGCGCAGGATAAATCAACTACCGATACGCGATAATTTGCGCCATACGCGTCTTGATTTCCGCTTGCTCGCGTTGTTCGCGGGCTTGCTGGGCTTGCCAATTACGGCGGCTTTCCACGTCGCGGCGGGTCGTCAGCACGCCTACCACTAACAGGAGCAAAATCGCCATGATACCAATACTGATGCTAATTGCTAACATAGGTCACTCCGTTTCTTTTGGGTTATCCGTCGCCGGGCGTTGATATTCGCCGCGGCGCACGGTTTCGCACCATGCCAGGCAATCCGCGATAATAGATGGCGATATGTCCAGCGCGCGCATCCAATCAACGCCGGTCTTGCGCAGCCAGGCAATCTCGATTTTGCGCTCATGCTGTAGACACGCCCTGGTCATCGCGCGT
>CAZZLB010000487.1:0-2835 GCA_964654655.1 uncultured Rhodoferax sp.
CAGGCGAACACTGCTTTGGCTCTGGTCACCGCCAGGGCGGGCCGGGTCTTGCGCGGCGTCACGCCCCGTCTTGAGCCCGAACAGCCATTGCAAGCCCGTTGGCTGCTGGCACGACCAGTAGCCTGCCAGACCGGTATAGCGCCCTGACAGCACAGGGTTGGTGAGGTAGTTGCGCGCCTGCCATTCGGCGCCAGCCCGCGCCTGGCAAGCACCCTCTGCACCGCTGCGCCAGACCACGCCGGCGGCAAGACTGGCTGCGGTGTAGTGCATACCCGCTTTGGACTCGAGCGCCGAGGCAGTGGCGTTGAAGTAGCTGCCCAGCGCACCGGGCAGGCTCTGGCTGCGTTCGATCAGCAGGTCTGCCTGCGTGGACCCGGCCTCGCCAAGCATGGCGCTGTAACGGCTGCGCAGGCTGGCAACCGCGTCCCAGCGGCTGCCGTCAGCTGCGCTGCGATGTAAATCCAACTGGGCATCGGTACGGGCATAGCTGCCACCGCGCGCCAGATAACTCTCATCGAGCGCGAGCACCAGCGTCTGGCCGGAGAGGGTCAGCGCCAGACTGTCGAGGTTGGGTGAGCCCATCAGGTTGCTGTCGTAGCCAAAGCGCGCCGCCAGTGTGAAACGGCTTTGCCAGGCATTCATGTCCCTGGCGGCAAGGGAGGCCAAGCGGCTGGCCGCCACCACATCAGCCAGCGCCGTCTTTTGCTGCTGGATCAGCGCGCGCAGTGTGGCAGGCATGCCTGGATCACTGAGCATCTGCTCAAGCAGCGCTGCGGCCGACGGGATGTCGCCGCTACCAGTGAGCGCAATGGCATAGCTGAGTTGGGCGTCCTTCAGATTGGCGTCGAGCATGAGGGCTCGCTCAAGGTGATCCGCTGCCTCCAGGTAGCGCCCTTCGCTGTTCAGACGCTGGCCCAGTGCGGCCAAAAACAGGGCGTCTTTCTGGCAGCGCGGTACCGCGGCAAGCATCCGTTCGACGGACGCGTCGGCGGCGCAGCCAGGTGCGTCTTGCGCCTGCGCCGGGCTGGCGAGCAGAAAGCAGAGTAGGAGCAGCAGGCCGACTGCGTGGGCCCATACCGAAGTCATGGATTGCCACGCTGCGCTACCCATTTCAACCAACTTGGGACGAGGGCAATTGCGCGGCATGAAGCGGGTAGGCGTAGATGTGGTGCGGGGTGCGCATGCCGTCCAGCAGGAAGGTGCCCATCGACTCCAGTCCGGTTCCGCCCAACTGCGCAGCCAGGCCCTCCCCAAGCAGAATCGGATGCGCCAGTTCGGCCGTCATTTCAACCAGCCGGCTGGCGATAGTGACGGTGCGGCCCATGACCATGTGGGTGCGCCGGCTGGCCAGACCAAAGGAGCCAGCCATGGCAGGGCCGGTTTCAGCGCCTATGCCCAGTGAGAGCGGCTCCAGCCCGGCGGGTGCCGGGTCAGGCAGCACGCCCTGCATGGCAGCCTGCAGCTTGATGGCCGCCTGCAGGGCGCGCCGCGCGTGGTCGCCGCCGCTGCCGCTGGGCGTGGTGCCGGGCGCTGGCTCGCCGTTCCAGACCGCCAGAATGGCGTCACCCTGGAAGGCTTCTATGACACCGCCTTCGGCCTCCACAACGCGGGTAGCAGTGGAAAAGAACGCATGCAGTACGGCGGCGGCTTCTTCGGGCGGGCGCGCCTCGCAGTAGGCCGAGAAGTTGCGGATGTCGGCAAACAGCACCGAGACCTGGTTGGTACTGGCCTTGATGGCGCTGGAGGGCGCCTGCAGTGCCAGTGCCGCCGCAACAGGTGCCGGCAGGTAGCTGGAGAGATGCGTGTAGAGCCGGTCGCGGTCAATGCGGCTCTTGGCGTGCTCCAGAATGCCCATGACGGATCCGGTAGCCAGCACAAACAGCGCCGGGTCAAGCCAGCCCAGCCAGAGCGCAGCGCGACCTAGCAGCGCAGCATGGACAGCCCACAGCAGCGCGCACCACAGACTGGCCACCAAAGGCAGCAGCACAACCGGAAAACGTTGACTGAGCGGCTGGCTGTGCGTTGCGCTTTGCCGCGGTTTGCGCGACAGCAGGAGCAGCAGCAAGGCGCCCATACCGGCGGCGATGACTTGCGCCAGTGCTGCACCCTGCGGCGTGTAGGGTGTGCGCCCATCGATCAGCGCGGTGATGACCTGGGCGTGCACCTGCAAGCCAGCACCCGCACCGCCAAACGGCGTGGCAATGGCATCGTTCAGGCCAAAGGCGCTGCTGCCTACCAGCACCCAGGCCTGGTCGAGCAGGCCCGCCGGCACCCTTCCTGCCAACACGTCGGATGCCGACAGGCTGATAAAACTGTCGGGATGCAGGCGCCACGAGACGCGCAAATCGCCGCGTTGGTCCAGCGGTATGGCGCCCAGCGCAAAGCCGGGAGCGCTGAGCTTCCAGGGTGGCTCCAGCCAGTTGCTGCCACGCTCAAGCGCCAGACCGTGCTCGGCTGCACCATGCATCAGCGCGGCCAGCGCCAAAGCGGGGTAAGACTTGCCCTGAAAGCAGATGACGGCGGGTTGATGCCGCACAAAGCCGTCGCTGGCAACGCGCGGTGTGATGTGGCCGACGTCGGCCAGCGCAGGCGGCGCAAGGCCCGCCTGTGGCACGCTCAGAGCGGCAAAGTTGGCGAGGTAGCCACTGGCCGTACCAAACGGGGCCGGGCAACTGGCCCAGTCGAGCGCACCAGCGAGCTGCCCCACTGACGGCTGCCCGCCCTGCTCCAGCGCAAACACCTGGGCCAGCACAGGCCGCTTTTGCTGCACGGCTTGCACCAGAGCGGCGTCCTCGGGCTGTGGGTCGGTAAAGACGATATCGAAGATTTGTTCGC
>CAZZLB010000488.1:0-2833 GCA_964654655.1 uncultured Rhodoferax sp.
CTCTTCGGGGAAGCTGATGGTCGGGAAGCTCGAAAATTCGCTGTTGTCTTGCATGTATGACACTCTCGCTTCTGTGCATTCACAGTATCGCGGATCATTCTAAGTGCTGCACGTACTTGTGGGTCGGCTTGCCAAGGCGTAAGTTGTCTTGTCTCGCGCTAACATCCGGAAATGCAAGCGCCCGACTCACTGCCACGCGACGCCCAGAGCATTCTGGAGCTGGCGGCCCGCTCCATGTTCGACCTCTTCGCCAACGCCAGCGAGGGCATGATGCTGGTGGACCGACAGGCCCGCGTGGTCTGGATCAATGAACAGTACAAGCGCTTTCTGCCAGCTCTGGGTTTTGATCGGGTGGAAGATTTTGTCGGTCACCCGGTGGCCACCGTCGTGCAGAACACGCAGATGCACCACGTACTGGAGAGCGGCAAGCCCATTCTGATTGATCTGCTGACCAACCGCGCCGGTACCTTTGTGGTGAGCCGGATTCCCCTGCGCGATAGCGCGGGTGAAGTCATTGGCGCGTTGGGCATCGTGCTGTTTGATCACGCAGAGACCAGCCTGCAGCCGCTGGTGGGGAAGTTTGAGCTCTTGCAACGCGACCTGGACGATGCGCGGCGTGAACTGGCCAGTCAACGCAACGGCGATCGCGCGGGACAGCGCCAATCGCGCTACACCTTTGCCAGTTTTGTCGGCACCAGTCCGGCGGCGGTTGAGGTCAAGCGCCAGGCACGCCGCGCCGCGCAGACTTCGAGCACCGTTCTGCTGTTGGGTGAAACCGGCACCGGCAAGGAACTGCTGGCGCACGCCATTCACGCTTCGTCGGCGCGCGCACAGCGTCCGTTTATCAGCCTCAATATTGCAGCTGTCCCGGACACTTTGATGGAGGCGGAATTTTTCGGCGTGGCGCCGGGTGCCTACACCGGCGCAGATCGCAAGGGGCGAGAGGGAAAGTTCCGGCTTGCCCACGGTGGTACTCTGTTTCTCGATGAGATCGGTGACATGCCCCTGGCCTTGCAGGCCAAACTCCTGCGCGCTTTGCAGGAAGGAGAGATAGAACCGCTGGGATCGAACAAGCTGATTCCCTTTGATGCCCGGGTGATCGCAGCGACCTCGCGCGATCTGACCCGACTGGTGCGCGAGGGCAATTTCCGCGAAGACCTTTTTTACCGCCTCAACGTGCTGCCGATCCGCGTGCCACCGTTGCGCGAGCGCCGCGAGGACATTGCGGCACTGGTGGAAGTGCTGGGCGAGGATATGGCCTTGCGCAACGGGCAGCAGCCACCCGAGCTCAGCGCCGAGGCATTGGCACTGCTTGGCGCACAGCTCTGGCGCGGCAATATCCGGGAACTGCGCAATGTACTGGAACAGTCCATGATGCGCAGCGACTCGAATCGCATTACGGCACATCATCTGGAAATCGTGCTTCGGGAATCGGGGGTGGAGCAGTTGACCCCGGCGCCTGTTGCCGTGGCACCTGAGCCGGATGCCACTGCGACCGCACCCGGTATCCTGCCGCTCGCCGATCAGGTGGCGGATCTCGAACGCAGGGCGATCAAAGCTGCCATGACCGCAACGCGTGGTAACAAGGTGGCGGCCGCACAAATGCTTGGAATTTCCCGGGCAATGCTGTACGACCGATTGAACAGAAATGCCTGATATTCATTCGCATGACTGATTTTCGGGCACTTGATATGTCTGATAATCAGTCATATGCTCGCGAAATCGAGTTTGATTCCATGGAATCAGGCACTTGTAATTTGGCACGTTTGGTGCATCATCAGCCCTTGAATTGTTTACCACAACAGGAGATAAATATGTTTCGTCGTACTTGGGTTGCGGGCGCCGCACTGACTGCAGTGGCCATGGCCTGCACTCTGGCATCGCCGCTGGCGTTCGGACAGTCCAAAGAAATCAAGATTGCCCACATTTACAGCAAGACCGGGCCGCTGGAAGCTTATGGCAAGCAAACCGCGACCGGCTTCATGATGGGGCTGGACTACGCCACGGGCGGCACGATGATGATAGGTGACAAGAAACTGGTCGTGATTGAAAAGGATGATCAGGGCAAGCCCGATCTGGGCAAGTCGCTGTTGGCTGCGGCCTACTCTGACGACAAGGCCGATCTGGCGGTTGGCCCGACTTCTTCCGGCGTGGCGCTCGCCATGTTGCCGGTTGCTGAAGAATACAAGAAGATCCTGCTGGTCGAGCCGGCGGTTGCCGATTCGATCACCGGGGAAAAATGGAACAAGTACATTTTCCGTACCGGACGCAACAGTTCGCAGGATGCCATTTCCAACGCCGTGGCCATGGACAAGCCCGGCACGGTGATTGCGACGCTGGCACAGGACTACGCTTTTGGTCGCGATGGCGTCAAAGCCTTCAAGGACGCCATCAAGAAGGCCAAACTCGTGCACGAAGAGTATCTGCCGACCAACACCACCGACTTCACCGCTGGCGCCCAGCGCCTGATCGACAAGCTCAAGGACCAGCCAGGGCGCAAGGTCATCTTCATCATCTGGGCCGGCGCAGGCAACCCCTTCAAGATCGCCGATATGGATCTGAAGCGCTATGGCATCGAGATTGCGACGGGCGGCAACATCCTGCCGGCCATGGCTTCGTACAAGAATTTCCCGGGCATGGAAGGCGCGGCCTACTACTACTTTGGTATCCCCAAGAATCCGGTCAATGAGGCCATGGTGGCGCGCCACTATAGCCAGTTCAAGGCTCCTCCGGACTTCTTCACGGCAGGTGGCTTTTCTGCAGCGATGGCGGTGGTAACTGCGCTGAAGAACAGCAAGGGTGATGCCACCGCCAACACACTGATCAAGACCAT
>CAZZLB010000489.1:0-2831 GCA_964654655.1 uncultured Rhodoferax sp.
TTTCATTTTGCGGCCAGCCATCATAGCTTCGCCCAATAAGACCGCCATAGCTTTTGGATCAAGGTTAGCCATCGCTATTTTAATAGCTTCTTGCTCGCCTATTTTACCCTGGAAAGCCTTAAAAACGCGTGTTGCTAATACAGCGGTATAATCAGTGATAACTTGAGGAATTTTAAAAGACGATTCTTCCGCAATTTTAGCAGCTTTTGGCCCCACCTGCCCGCGCCAAGCAGCTAAATCGGCAAACTGTTCTTCACGCTCTAAATCGCGCGCAATATTTTTAACCAAATCTATCTGTTTAGGCTCTAGAATTTGCGATAGATCTTCGTAACGCGGGGCGGCGTCTATTGCTCGTTGAATAGTTTTAGGAGCGTCTTTAGCCGCAGCTTTTACAAACGCGCGCCCGCGCTGTTCACCTTTCATAACACCTTCGAGTGTATCTTTAAGGTATGATAATACTTCCGCTTGATTCACAGGTTTACTAAGCCGCGCGTATTCAGCTCTTGCGGCTGCATACTCAGGAACATTAGAGTCAAGCCAGCTAAGAAAATCTTTACGCGCTGTTCGCAGCGCGCTTAGATCCATGCGGTCAATACCAAACTCGCGCGGGCCTTTTGTTATTATCTTATCCATAGCGGTCTTCATATTATGAAGATCTCGCACTGAATATTCAGCCATTGTTGCTGGTATTTCGCGTGTAACTGGGCGACCAAACTCATCTAGAATATTAGAAGCGACCGTTTGCGCCGGTGCAGTTTCGCCAATTTTAAAGGCTTCACCTTTATTTTTTGCGATATCCCGCGCAACGCGAGATACATCACTAATAAAAGGCCGCGATAACAATTCTTGCAGCGTAGCGTCTTCTGGCACTTTTATCTTTTTAGCCGCTTCATACATCGGCGCAGTTATACCTTCACGACGAGCTTTCGCTGTTTCAACGCCTTTCGGGCCTCCTGCCGCTGTCTCAAGCGCTTTCTGTCTCGCAGCTATGTTAGTTTCTTGAGCTGCGCGAAATTCATCCGGCGCTTCTTTCATCGCAGACATTAGAAGACCAGCAAAGCCCGTAGAAGGAACGGTTGAAGCAACTGCACCGGCAGTTGGCTGGGTGCCTGGAACGAGCTGTGCTTGAGGAGAACGCAGCGCATTAATTATTGGAGCGCCTTGATCGCCAACTGCGCGTTGAAGTGCATAATACCTAGGAGCGGCAATACGATTTGCAAACTCAGTTCCTTTAGCCATTAAAGGAATTGCAGCGTTTTGTATGCCACCTGCGGCTAACCGCAACGGATCAATTGCTTGCCCAAATTGCTCAAATGGATGAGCTGCTTGAGATAAACGCGGCGCATTTATAGCCATACCACCGGCTTGAATAGGCTGCGCTAATCCAGGCGTCTTAGCGGCTACTCTACCCGCTGCACGTAACCCGCCACCTACTCCGCTGGCAATCATAGAAAGATCAGCCATTGTGCCTACAGGATCTGTAGCAATAGCTTCCTTCCACCCGTCTTCAGTAAAATATCGTGCGTAGTGTGCGCCTGCCGCTTCAGCGGCTTGTTTAGCTTGGGCTGCAAAATCTGGATTTTCTATTTTAGAAAGATACGCAAACGCGTCTGCGGGAAGGGCTTTCTCAGCCACTTTTCGCATCGCGCCATACCCTGTCAATTCCAAACCTCTAGCAGTCTCTGGAATATTCATAGGATTAAGCATAGACAGCGTTTCAGCGCCAAACTTATACCCGCTAGAAGGAATATTGGTGACGCCTTCTAGTATCGCTTCCGGCCAAGTGCGACGCTGATAGGGCATACCTTCTTCAACCGCAGGCATGGGCGGCGCGGCTTCAGTAGATATCGCGCCAAATTGACGCGCTAAAGCGCCGTAATCTGTGCCTGTTGGTTGTTCAGGAGCAAAAGTTACTTCGCCCGCTGCACCGCCTTTAGCGCCGTATTTTTTAGCGATTGCAGCGTAATCAACCATTATCGCTTTCCTACTTCCATGCGTTGGATATGGGATAAAAATTCAGCCGCTTGCTTACGGTCGCCAAAGGTATGTGTTCCGCCGTCAGGATCTGTGACTGTAAATCCGTTTGGAGATTCTTCAACACGCTGACGCATGACATTTTCAGTTTTAATGCCTTGAGGATCGTAAGGATTTTTATATTCAACGCCTAATAGACGCGTGGCGTTTCGCTTAATGCTGCGATAAGCATTTAAACGCTCGCCAATCGTCAGATTAGAGTTACCAATATCACCGGCTTGTTTCTCAAAACGATCTGCTTCAGACGCCGCAACGCCTGCGGTTGCTAATCTATTGCCCGCAAAAGCTTGTGTAAGATCGGCAGATATACGTTTAAGATCTGTATCGGCGCGTGCGGCAGCGCTATCGCGGCCAAATTTACGCGCTATATCAGTTCCTTTTGCGCTTAACATTCCGCTAGACGCGCGGCCTAATGTAGGCTCAATAAGGTCTACGCCCGTGTCAGGATTATAAGCGCCAGCGGTTAGAATCTGTTGCATTACATCTTGACGACCACGTTCCGGCGACCCTAGCGGCGCGGCAGAACGAATGCCAACCATACCTGCATTTTGAGGCGCGCTTGGCGGCGCGTTCATATCTACGCGAAGTCCTTGCTTTGGCTGTCCTGGGGCAGGCGAAGGAACAGGAACGCCAGTTGTGACAGGTCGTTGGCCTGGTTGAGCTGGATAAGCCAGCCAAGCGTTTCCAGATTCATCACTTTGTAAAATAGCCCCTGGCGCAGATGGGCCGGCTAGTTGAGTCTGAATACGTGCGCTCGTAGGAAGTCCTTCAGTGCCAGGAACCGCTTTAGCGCCTTT
>CAZZLB010000490.1:0-2827 GCA_964654655.1 uncultured Rhodoferax sp.
CACGGGTCGGGCAGCGTCACGTCGTTTGCACGCTGGCCCAGTTGCAGCGCACCCTGGAGCAGGAAAAAATCGCCAGTCCCAGCGTGATTGTGGTCGGTGACGTGTTGCGTGGTTTGGTCTCAGCCAAAATCACCATCCCGGTGACACGACGTTGCGCCTAAACTGCTGCCATGCACATCTTTGACGTGGTCATCGTCGGCGCGGGCGCGGCAGGCCTGTTTTGCGCCGGGCTCACCGGGCAGCGTGGCCCGTCGGTACTGGTTCTCGATCACAGCGAGAAAGTGGCCGAAAAGATCCGGATTTCAGGTGGCGGTCGCTGCAACTTCACCAACCAGGACTGCACGGCAGCGAATTTCCTCAGCAACAACCCGCATTTCTGCCGCTCCGCGCTGACCCGCTTCACATCGCGTGATTTCACGGCCTTGTTGCAGCGCCACGGCGTGGCGTTCCACGAAAAGCACAAAGGGCAACTGTTTTGCGATCATGCAGCCGAAGACATCATCAATGTATTGCTGGCAGAATGCGCTGCGGGGCATGTGACGCGCTGGCAACCTTGCAGCGTCAAGTCCATCCAATCACTTGCCGAAGCGCCGTCCGGCGACACTTGCCGCTACGAGATTGCGTGTGATCGCGGGACTATTCGGGCTCGCGCGGTGGTCATCGCCACGGGTGGCTTGTCAATCCCGAAGATCGGAGCTACCGACTTCGGTTATCGCGTAGCGCGCCAGTTCGGCCTTCGTGTGGTGGAACCACGGCCTGCGCTGGTTCCCCTGACCTTTGACAGCGCCAACTGGGCACCGTTTGCACGACTTGCCGGACTGTCGCTGCCGGTGCAGATTGGCGTTGGCGACCGAAAGGCCAAAATCTCCTTCCTGGAAGACCTCTTGTTCACCCATCGCGGCCTGAGTGGCCCGGCCGTGCTGCAGATATCAAGCTACTGGAGGACCGGCATGCCCATCCGGATCAATCTGGCGCCCAACATTGCCCTGGCGCAATGGCTATCACAGGCAAAACTTCACTCCAGAAGGCTGCTAGCAAACGAACTTGCCACCTTGCTTCCGTCGCGCCTGGTCGATGCCTGGATCGATCGGGACAGCAATGCTGGTTCATACCGGCAGCGGCCGATCAATGAAATCGGCGACAAGGCACTGGCCGCTCTGGCCGCCCAACTCGCCAGTTGGGAACTCACGCCCAGCGGCACCGAAGGCTTTAACAAGGCCGAAGTGACGGCCGGCGGCATCGATACCCGTGACCTGTCATCGCAGACCATGGAATCAGCTCAGGCTGGTCTGTACTTCGTCGGCGAAGTGGTGGATGTCACCGGCTGGTTGGGCGGACACAACTTTCAATGGGCATGGTCCAGCGCCTTTGCCTGCGCCCAGGGCCTCGCCGACAAGCTGCTGCCAATGGAGCAGCAGGACTGATCCATTTTTGCAATAACAGGGCTATAATCTGCAGCTTTGCTGGCAAACCCTCGCTGCCTGATTATTTATTTGAGCGGGGGAATAAACGCAGTACCTTGGTCAAACGCCCGATCTTCCTTTGAACGAGGTATGCACTTTCTGGATCACTTGACGTAAATGACAACCATCCGTGTAAAAGAGAACGAGCCCTTTGACGTAGCGCTGCGTCGCTTCAAGCGCACCATTGAAAAGCTGGGCCTGCTGACTGACTTGCGAGCCCGCGAGTTCTACGAAAAGCCGACCGCCGAGCGCAAGCGCAAGAAGGCAGCCGCCGTCAAACGCAACTACAAGCGCATCCGCGCCATGCAGTTGCCCAAGAAGATGTACTAAAACCTGAGTCCTTGTGGGGCTGACCGCAGTTACGCGCAGCGAACCAGCTCTGTCCCCAACCGATCAGTGAATCTAGCTCGCCGAGGCCACTCAGGCGGGCTTTTTTTATGTCCAAACCTGTTTTGAAAGGACCAACTCCCATGACACTCAAAGAGCAGATCACGGAAGACATGAAGAGCGCCATGCGCGCCAGGGACAGCGAGCGCCTGGGCACGATCCGGCTGCTGCTGGCTGCGGCCAAGCAAAAAGAGGTGGATGAACGCGTGGTGCTCGACGACGCAGCCATGGTGGCGATCATCGACAAGCTGATCAAGCAACGCAAGGACTCGGTTGCCGCGTTTACGCAGGCCGATCGCATGGATCTCGCCAACAAGGAATCGGCAGAAATCGTGGTGCTGCAAGCTTACCTGCCGCAGCGTCTGAGCGCAGACGAACTGAACGCGGCGGTGGCGGCCATCGTGGCCGAAATCGCAGCAGAATTGGGCCGCCCCGCTGCGCCTGGTGACATGGGCAAAGTCATGGCTTCCGTCAAAACACGGCTGGCCGGCAAGGCCGACATGGGCCTGGTGTCGGGCGCAGTCAAGGCCGCCTTGTCCCGCTAGCTCCCCGCCACCTTCATCCGGTTGACCAGCAAGGAGCCAACGGTCTTCGCGCCATAGTTGTAGGCGTCTGCCCCGATTGCCTCTATTCCCTTGAGCATGGCCTTCATGTTGCCGGCAATCGTGATCTCGTGGACCGGATAGGCGATACGGCCACGCTCCACCCAGAAACCGCTGGCACCGCGTGAATAATCACCGGTGACGTGATTCACACCAGAGCCCATCAGTTCCGTAACGAAAAGGCCGGTACCAAGTTTCTTCAGCATGGCCTCCAGGTCATCTTCGGGTCGCGTCAGGCGGGAAGTCAAACTCAGGTTGTGCGACCCGCCAGCATTGCCTGTGGTCTTCATGCCCAGTTTGCGGGCCGAGTAGCTGCCCAGAAAATAGCCCTGCGCCCGTCCGGGTCCCACGACCTGGCGAGCACTCACCTGCGCC
>CAZZLB010000491.1:0-2825 GCA_964654655.1 uncultured Rhodoferax sp.
AGGGGGTGCCGCGTGAAACCCATTCCCCCGCCGTTCACCGTATCGCGACGGGCGACCGTCATATCCTGGCTGCTGGCCCCCCTGCTCGGGCTCGTGCTGGGCATCACCCTTAATCTGCTTACACACTAGTACCACCACCATGAACACCACTCCCGTGACAACGAAACCCCTTTCCCACCAACCCGCCATGGCGCCCGTCCGGGGTCACGGCCGAACGGCCCAGGCGGGCGGTGGGCTCCACGCCGAACCACTCCACCGGCTGCTGGGGCGCCTGCCCGGCGCGACGGAAACATCCAGCGGCTATAAGGCGCGCTGCCCGGCGCATGATGACCAGAATGCATCCTTGTCCCTCCGCGCTGGCAACGATGGGCGCGTGCTGGTCTATTGCCATGCGGGATGCACCGCCGATGCCGTAGTGCGAGCAGTTGGGTTGACGATGGATGACCTCTTCCCTCCGAAGCAGAAGCAGGATGACAGGAAGATCGTGGCAACCTACGACTACACCGGTGCTGACGGCAAGCTGCTTTATCAGGTCGTGAGGTATCGCCCGAAGGATTTCCGGCAGCGGCAACCGGACGGGCGCGGCGGATGGACGTGGAATATGAAAGGTATCACGCCGGTCATTTACCGGCTGCCTGAAGTGCAAGCGGCGATTCGCGAGGGCAAGCGAATCTTCGTCGTCGAGGGGGAGAAAGACGTCGAGGCGCTGCGAAAGTTTGGGTTTGTCGCGACGTGCAATCCCGGCGGCGCTGGAAAATGGAAACGCTCATACTCCGAGGCGCTGCGCGGCGCCAATGCCGTCGTCATCGCTGACAAGGATACACCCGGACGCAGGCACGCCGCGCAGGTTGCGAACTCGCTGGGCCTGGTAACGCCCAATGTGCTTCACGCCGAGATGCCGGACCGGGATGGGCACCCCGTCAAAGACGTCTCCGACTGGTTTAATGCGGGGGGCACATCTGCGGAAATGCTGGACAAGATTAATGGTCCCCGCACACAACCCGCCGCTGCCCCGCAACCGGAGCAGACACCGGAGGCGCCCGCTGCTGATGTGGATTCGCAACCGGCAACGGCCCAAAAGCAATCGCAACCGGCAGGCGGCGCCATGGAACCGGACTTCCCGCTATCCGACTACGGCAATGCCGAGCGCCTGGTCCGTGACCATGGGGAGAATCTCCGGTACTGCGCCCAGTTTGGTCGCTGGTTCGTTTGGGATAATGTCCGGTGGGCCGAGGACATGACCGGCGCCGTAGTGCGTGCCGCGAAGGATAGCGTCCGGCGAATACACACCGAGGCCGAACGGATCAAGCCGAGCGAAGGCCGGGATGAATACGAGATCAAGGCGCTGGGCACCCAGCGGGAACGAATCTTCCGCCATGCGCTGAAGTCGGAGGAATCCAACGAGATCAAGGCCATGATTGATCTGGCCGCGTCGGAAAAGGGAATCCCGGTCCTACATGACGACCTTGACCGCGATCCCTTTGCCCTATGCGTCGAGAACGGCGTGATTGACTTGCGGACAGGCGCGCTGCGTCCGCATTGCCGTAGTGACCTGATAACGAAGCTTGCCCCGGTAGTCCACGATCCTAATGCTGCGTGCCCCCGCTGGGAACAATTCCTGGTCGAGGTATTCGCGGGTGACGCCGAACTGATTTCCTACTTCCGGCGCATAGCGGGGTACGCATTGACCGCTGACGTCCGCGAGCAAGTCCTGTTCTTCTGGTACGGGTGCGGAGCCAACGGCAAAAGCACGGCGGGCAACGTCTTGACGCGGCTTGTTGGCGACTATGCCCAGCGGGCACCGCGTAGCCTGATCCTCCAGGATGCCAAGGGTGCCTCTGACAAGATCCCGGCGGATGCTGCCCGGCTCAAGGGGGCGCGCATGGTCATCTGCTCTGAATTAGATGAGGGCCGGGCGCTGGCCGAGGCTACCGTAAAGGACTTGACTGGCGGAGATCGCATTGTCGCGCGATTCATGCGGCAGGACTTTTTCGAGTTTGAACCGACGCACAAGCTTGTCATGCTTGGCAATCACCGCCCGGCTATCCGAGGCACCGACCACGGGGTATGGCGCCGGATTCACCTTATCCCGTTCATGGTGACATTCGGGCCGGACCGGCGGGACCCTACCCTTACCGACAAGCTGATGGCGGAACTGCCCGGTATTCTGAACTGGGCAATTCGCGGCTGCATAGAGTGGCAGCGGGAGGGGTTGAATCCACCCGCCGTGGTCATGGCCGCCGTGCGCGAATACCAGCAAGCCGAGGACGTTGTTGGATTGTTTCTCGACGAACGATGCGCGCTATCCCCCAAGGCATGGACGTCGAGCAAGGAACTGTATCTGGCTTACCGCGAATGGGCAGAGGCGGCCGGGGATAAGCCATTCGGCAACCGGACATTTACCAATCGCCTGCGTGATCGCGGGCTACGACCGGAACGGGACCCATCCGGCAACCAACGCGGCTGGGCTGGAATCGCCCTCCGCCCGACCCCACCACCGACGCGACCGACGCAACGGAGCCAATTTCCGGTTAATCTCTATAGAAAGGCTTCCTATGGCGGTTATACCGAAAATACCCCTCATAGTGTCGGTAGTGTCGGAAACCAAGGCGACGAACACGACGCCCGCGAACCGGAGCCCGGCGCCGAACTGGATATGAGTTTCCCGTAACGAAAGGACTGACCGCAATGAAAAAGGTAAGCACACAATCAGTTACACGCCCAATGCCTGACCGGCGCCCAATCTGGCGGAGGATGCCGTTCAAGACCTTGACGCGGCTGGAGCGGGTACATCCTGACTGGCAGGCGCGGAACCCCGCCCAGAC
>CAZZLB010000492.1:0-2819 GCA_964654655.1 uncultured Rhodoferax sp.
AGGTCAACCAAATACTCCACGTCCGGCGCCGTCTCGGAGGTTACGAGATACCGGCCCGGCTCAAATTCCATCGGTCGAATTGGCATGATTTTCCTTTCGCTTTGGGCGCCACTTTCGCATGTAAATCTTCAGATATTCCCGGCGGTGCGCTTTCCGTTCTTCCACCGTCGCCGTCATCCACCAGTGATGTTTTCTGGGTTTTCCCTTGCTTGTCAACCCTAAAGCGCGGAATCGCTTGGCCCGCTCCCGGAGATACAGCCGATTGTAGTCCCCTCCCCGCTTCTTGGCCAGACCCTTGAGGGAGATGTTGAACTCTTTACCCGGAGTCAGTCGGGTTCGGATGACCACCCGCGCAAACTTGGCAATCGTTTCTGGACTAGGAAGCTCCCGGTTCATCGTTCGCCCTCCATTTTGCGACCTGTTTGGTCAGTTCTTCCTTCCAATCAATCAGCTTTCCGTTGTGGCGCCACTCCTTCCGCCCCCAGAACCCGTAAAAGTCAGCAGCCCATTTCGCGCTACGTTGGCTTGTGGGCCACTTTTCCTGTGCGTAGGCGGTAACGTCCCTCAGAGACGGCAAAGACGCGCCAGCGGGCGTTGTATCGCCAGCAATCGGTGTTTTTAGTGGGAACAGACCAATCCAACCGTTACGAATTGACTGAGAAAGGATTTCCGTGGCGGTTTTTACCCCAAACGTCTGAAGCCAGTCAAGCTGCTCGTTGAACAGGTTCTCCCAAGACTTGGGCTTCTTCATGGCGCGACGACAATCCTGCCACGTCCGCCACTTGGCCTTAAACTCCTCGCAATCGAAATCACCCACAGGCTGGCGGATGCCAGCAGGCGCGGGAGTGGAATTAGGAAGGGAATTAGGAAGGGAATTAGGAAGGGGAGCCGACATTTGCGGGCAAATGTTAGCAAATGCTTGCGGGTCTGGTTCTGGGTAGCGAGATTCCGTCCTAACTCGTTCATTCCAATTGGTTAACGCAAGAAACGACTTCAATTCTGACTCATAAAGGACGATTAGCCCCTTGTTAACCAATTCTTTTAGCAGGCTTTCCATCCTCGGGATGGGTATGTCCTGTCCGCGCTCGTCTCCGAGAGGGAATAGCTCACTCCGAAGCAGTCTCGGGTTGGCGAGATACCGCCCCCGGTCGTCAACCATCGTAAGCAGCCGGATATAGGCTGACTGGGCGATGAACGAGCATTGATTGAACTTCTCGCTTGTCCTCAACCCAGGTTTCAAAAGTCTCACTGGCATATTTCTGGTTCCTCCAGCAGGTATTTCCTGCGAATCCCGCTTACATATCTTCCAATATCTTTATCGCTTCCTCCGCAAACCCTTAAAGATGCAATCTCAATCCACTGTAAAACAAGGGCAGGGCCGAACTCCTTCATGTAATAACACAGTGTATTTATGGTTTTCCTGTCAACCTCATCCCGTCCAGAACACTCGCAAAACTTGTTTACTAGAATCTGGCGAAGTTCCTTTTCCGCCTGAGCGGCTGCTATGGCTGCCCGGTGAATCTGGTTTTGCTCTTGGTATTCCTGAAGGATTCTGAGCCGGTCGGTTTCGTTGGGAACAGATTGCGCTATGGTTTTACCTGACTTTCCTTGGTTGCACGCCTCGCACGATGTAATCAGGTTGTCAAGAGAGTTGGCTCCGCCTTGACAGACTGGAGTGATATGGTCAACGACCAGCTTTACCTCGTCGCTTTGGCGTCCGCAGTATCGACAGGTGAAGTTATCCCTAGCGAAAACCTCAAACCTCGTCTTTTTAGACAACCCTTTCCGCTTGTGTGGCGATTTCACGGTTTTCAATAAGAGTTGATTGTCAACTACGTGTCAATACCGAACGCCCCATAAAGGAACATCGATAGCACGACGAAAGCGCACCTAAACGGCAGGGTGGCGATTTTGAATAGTGGTTTCATATCCCCAGATTTCTAGAGCTTCTTGTGGTGGTTGGTCGTCACCGTAGCACACGCGGTATCTCTCTTTCTGGTCCGGCTTCACATCCACGGCGTATATAGCGATTTCGTGGCGGCGATTCCGGGCGCAGAGTTCAAGATAATCCTCGGGTGCTACGGCGACAATGTGGATCACGGGATAACGTCCTGAGGTTGGATTGACAGGACTTCCAGGGTTCCGGGTTTACGCCCAGGCTGATAGGTCACGGTCACAACCTGGCCCTTGAGGGTGTCCAGAGTGTCCGCAATCTTCCGGTCGAACGTGCCCATTTCCTTCTCCTGTCCGTCGTCCGTGGAGAACTTGACAAACCACATCGTCCACGGTTTCGCGGCTCCGGGTTTGCTGGACACCTCCTTATAGTCAACCAGCAGGAAATCTTCCATCGTGTGGCCGGATGGAGGGGCGTGCTGCTGAACGTGCGGAGCGGGTGCGGGTTTTCGCGGTGCAGGCTTGGCGTTATCGAAGCCGCCGGGGTGTTCTGCATGAGTCGCGGCGTTTCCGTCGTCGTCTTCGCCCTCTGCCGCCAGACCGATAATGGCGCAGTAACCATACCGGCGCATATAGGTGACAGCGGAGCCATACCCCTGTGGATCATTTTTGGTGGGAGTAACCGCCATCGCCCCTGAAATCCACTCCCCGGATTCGTGAAGCAGCGTAGTCTCGACGCAGACTTTCCCCTCGGTGGGTTGACAAGTCTGAACAATTGCCAATCCGTATTTCGTCAGGACCGGCGCCGCGTGGCGAACCACCCCGGCCAAATCAGCGTAGGCTGACTTAAAGAAAGGGTTTTCGCTGTTCTTTTTGACCGGAGGAAGTTCGGCCTGAACTTTGCACAGGGCCGCCGCCAGTTTTCC
>CAZZLB010000493.1:0-2813 GCA_964654655.1 uncultured Rhodoferax sp.
GCGCCGCCCGATGTGATGAACCACAACCTGGAAACGATACCTCGCCTGTACAAGGAGGCGCGGCCGGGAAGCGACTACCAGTTCAGTCTGAACCTGCTGAAGAAGTTCAAGGCCCTGTTCCCGGATGTGCCGACCAAGAGTGGCCTGATGGTCGGGCTGGGCGAAACCGACGACGAAATTCTGGCCGTGATGCGTGACATGCGTGCGCACGGCATCGAAATGCTGACCATCGGCCAGTATCTGGCACCCTCGAGCAGCCACCTGGGCGTCAAGCGCTATGTGCATCCCGACGTCTTCAAGATGTTCGAAAGGGAAGCCTATGCCATGGGCTTCAAACATGCGGCGGTAGGTGCCATGGTGCGCTCCAGTTACCATGCCGACGCACAGGCTGGCCACGCCATGGGTGAGCATGTGAACAATTAGTGCTTAGGTGGCTCGTAGGCGGCTGCTTGCGCCCAATCGTTAAACAGTTCGCGAAGCTCTTCAGGGAGGTCAAGCACGAAGTCAATGTCCAGAGGGTACGCATCCGTCAGGAAGTAGCGGCAGGCATCGAGCAACACTTGGCCCTGCCGGGCGTCTTTCGGCTTCTTTTGAGCATTTCGTTCAGGCTTCTTGGCCAACCACAGCTTATGAACGGCCATCCATCGGGGGTCCGGAACATAGAGCGGGCAGGCTCTATGCCGCTGGGTTGCAACCACCACAAATGCCGCTTTTCCGCGCAACAGCCACTCTTGCTCCACCAGCGAGACCATCGGCTCGAAGGCCTCCTCTTTGGGTAGGGGCGCTCGACTTGGCGCCGCCAACAACTCTACCTCGTAGCCTGCGCTGTTCACTGCTTGATAAGGCTTTTTGGGGTTCAAGCGGTAACTGGAGTCAATGGACTGCAGCACCGCCATCAGAGACTTTCGGCCTCTGAAATCTGAGTCCGGGACTAACATTGCAAGGGATACGGACGAGCCCCGGCACCACGCCAAGTCAAAATCCTGGGTGGGCTCATTGCCCGCTGGAAACTTCACGCCACACAGAGTCTCATAGGCAGCAAATGCATTGGTTCCAACAACAAGAAGGTCGTATCGAAGCAGCCCTGCAACATCCAAGGCGCGCAGCAGCTCGCCCTGCTTGTCCTGCATCACCGGCAATCGAAGCGCTCGATACTGAAGGGCGCGCTGCTCTATGAGGGCGTCGGCTTGGGCAGCCCGTTTTTTGGCGAGCTCCTTTTCAGCGACAAAGGCGTCGTAAAGAGCCTGGGTCTCTGCCGAGCGCACGCCCTTGGTAGTAGCGCTTTCGTAGCCGCCTTTCTTTACTGCGAGATACTCAACATCGCCTTTGGTCTGCCAGAACATCGATGTGGGCAAAGACGCCAAAGTCCGCCGCGCCTCATGCCATTGGTCGTAGGCCGCTTCTAGGTTGGCAATGACTTGGCCCGAATCGGACCGAAAGGGGATGAAATCGGACTTGAGATATGCCATAAGATATTGATTATAGAAATTTCCACCGACTACGCTCATTTTTGTCCGTAGTCGGTGGAACGACGATCTTGGAATACCTCGACTCACATGACCTCAACTTCTCGAACCGCATGGTCCGGACCCCCATGCCAGGTGGTGTGGCAGGGGCGCGGCTAACTGCCGCCCCCCATGAAGGCTAATCTTTATGCACTGGCCGCCATTGGCCTGTGGGCCTCGCTTGCCGCGCTGGGTGTGGCGCTGAAGCACGTTCCGCCTTTCCTGCTGACCGGCATCGCCTTGTGCGGCGGCAGCGTGCTGGCCTGGCCTTACGTCCTTCAGAAGCCGCAGCTCTGGCGCGTGCGTCCCAGCACCTTGGCGCTAGGTGTCTGCACGCTGTTTGGCTATCACTTCTTTTTGTTCATGGGGCTGCGTCTGGCCTCTGCGGTTGAGGTCAATCTGGTCAACTATCTCTGGCCACTCTTGATCGTGGTGTTGTCACCGCTGTACCTGGCCGGCGTCAAGTTGCGCGGTATTCATCTGCTTGCTGCCATGCTGGGTTTTGGCGGTGCAGCGCTGGCCATTTTGGGTGGCGGTGATCTGGATCCGGCTCGCACTGCGAAGGCGACCTGGGAGCCGCTTGCAGGCTACCTGCTGGCACTGGCCTCGGCTTTCCTCTGGGCCAACTATTCCCTGCAGACCAAGCGTGGTGAACTCAATAACCGGGGGTTTCCGTCAGCGGCCATCGGCCTGTTCGGGCTGCTCTCGGGGCTGGCCTCCCTGCTGTGCCACGCGGCGCTGGAGCCCTCTGTCAGACTGAGCTCGCACGATTGGCTGCTTTTGCTGGTCTTGGGATTGGGGCCTCTGGGCGCCGCCTTTTTTCTCTGGGACAAGGCGCTGAAAACGGGGGATGTGCGCCAGATTGGCCTTTTGAGCTACCTGACACCGCTGGCTTCCACAACGCTTCTGCTGCTGGTTACCGGGCGTGCGCTGTCCTGGCACACGGCACTGGCAGCTGCCCTGATCATTGGCGCAGCGTTGCTTGGCACGCAACAGAGCAGGGTTTGACGCAAGGTCGTCTGCGTGCTCACCGAACCTTCGCCCAATGAAAATCCAGCTGCTGTCAGACCTGCATCTTGAGGTCCAACCCCGATGGGTCGCTACACCGGCGCCAGGCGCCGACCTGCTGGTGCTCGCGGGTGACATCGGCTCCTATCAGGGTGGTTCACTCCTCTTGGGTACACTGACGTTTTGATCGAGGACGCAAAATGAAGATTCTTCTCGCCGTCGATGGCAGTCTTTACACCAAGAAGATGCTGGCCTACCTGAGTACGCACGATGAGTTGTTCACGCAGCGCCATGAATACA
>CAZZLB010000494.1:0-2812 GCA_964654655.1 uncultured Rhodoferax sp.
GCGGCCATCATTGCCGAGTCCACACTGTCGTTTCTGGGTCTCGGTTTTCCGCCCGATATTCCGACCTGGGGTCGCATCCTGTTCGATGCCAAGGACTACATGGACGTGGCTCCGCACTGGGCCATGTTTCCAGGCATCGCGATATTTCTCACGGTGCTGACCATCAATTTCATTGGTGACGGTCTGCGTGATGCGCTTGATCCACGCAAGGTGATGTGAGCATGACGCAGCGCTTGCTCGAAATTCGCGGCTTGAAGACGCACTTCAAGACCGATGATGGCTGGCTGCATGCTGTGGACGGTGTCGATATCGGCATTGACCGCGGCGAGACCGTGTGTGTGGTGGGCGAGTCGGGTTGCGGCAAGTCGGTCACAGCGATGTCGGTACTCAAACTGCTGCCGATGCCGCCGGGTCGCATCGTTGCCGGGCAGATTCTCTGGCAGGGACGCGACATCGTGCCCATGCAGGAAGATGCGATGCAGCAAATCCGGATGAAGGAGATTGCCATCGTCTTCCAGGAGCCGATGACCTCGCTCAATCCGGTCTATACGGTAGGCGAGCAAATTGCCGAGGGCCTGCGTCTGCACGAAGGACTGGACCGCAAGCAGGCGCTGGAGCGTGCGGTGGAGATGCTCAAGCTGGTGCGCATCCCGACGCCACAGCGGCGCGTCCACGACTTTCCGCATCAGTTTTCAGGTGGTATGCGCCAGCGCGTGATGATTGCGATGGCGCTGTCTTGCAAGCCGCAGCTGCTGATCGCCGACGAGCCGACGACGGCGCTGGATGTCACCATCCAGGCCCAGATTCTGGACCTGCTGGCCGAGCTCAAGGCCGAGTTGGGCATGGCCATTTTGCTGATCACGCACGCCATGGGCGTGGTGGCCGAGGTGGCGCAGCGGGTGGTCGTGATGTACGCGGGCAAGGTGGTCGAAGAGGCGGTGGTCAGTGAACTCTTTGCACATCCGCGCCATCCCTACACCCAGGGTTTGATCCGCTCGATTCCGCGCATCGACAGCGCCCTGACAAAGAAGGTCCGGCTTGAGACCATCTCTGGTACGGTGCCCAAGCTGATCGCGCCGCCCGAGGGCTGCCGCTTTGCGCCGCGCTGCAAATTCGTCACGCCGGCTTGCACGCAGGCGACGCCGCCACTGCGGCAGGTGGCACCGGGGCACAAGGTGGCCTGCATTCTTGACACGGGCGCGCCATGACCGAACCCTTGCTGAAGGTTGACAAACTGGTCAAACACTTTCCGATCACGGGCGGTGTGCTCGGGCGCGTGGTCGACAAGGTGCACGCGGTGGATGGTGTCAGCTTCGAGCTCGAAGCCGGTCAGACACTGGGTGTGGTGGGCGAGTCGGGTTGCGGCAAGAGCACGACCGGGCGCTGCATCCTGCGCCTGATCGAACCGACTTCGGGCGAAGTCTGGTTTGAAGGCAGGAATGTCACAGCCATGGGCAAGACCGAGTTGCGCGGCATGGCGCGCGACATGCAGATCATTTTTCAGGACCCTTATGCATCGCTGAACCCGCGCATGACGGTGGGCGCCATTGTGGGTGAAGCGCTGATCATCCACAAGCTGACTAAGACAGAGCGCGAGTATCAGGACCGGATCGTGGAGTTGCTGGAGACGGTGGGTCTCAGCGCGGACCAGATGCGGCGTTATCCGCATGAGTTCTCCGGCGGCCAGCGCCAGCGCATCGGCATTGCGCGTGCGCTGGCGGTCAGCCCCAAACTGGTAGTGTGCGACGAAGCGGTGTCAGCGCTGGATGTGTCGATCCAGGCGCAGGTGATCAATCTGCTGGAAGACCTGCAGGACAAGTGGAATCTGACCTATCTGTTAATTGCGCACGATCTGTCGGTGGTGGAGCACATCAGCGACCGCGTGGCCGTGATGTACCTGGGTCGCATTGTCGAAATTGCTTCGGCGCGCGATCTCTACACCACGCCCTTGCATCCCTACACTGAGGCGCTGCTGTCGGCGATGCCGGTGCCCGATCCGCAGCTCAAGCGCAAGCGCATCATGCTGCAGGGTGACGTGCCGAGTCCGATCAAGCCGCCACCCGGCTGCCACTTTCACACGCGTTGTCCGATGGCACGCAAGGAGTGCAGCATCGAGTCACCCGTGCTCAAGCAAAACCGTGACGGCCATTGGGTCGCCTGCCACCTGCGCACTTGACGGGAATTTACCGGCCGCTGGCGACCCAGTCGATCAGCGCATCCAGCGCTGGTCGTCCCTTTTTGGCCTCAGGGTCGTTGACAAACGCCACCACAACCCAGTCCTGATTGCGAACGTCGCGCACGTAGCCCGCGACTGCTATTGCATCCCTCAGGGTACCGGTCTTGATTCTGGCGCGGCCAGCCGCAGGCGACTCACGCAGGCGCCTGCGCATGGCGCCGTCCATGGCGACGATGGGGAAACTGCTGGCAAATTCCGCATACCAGTTGCTGCGTGCACCCATTTGCAACAAGCTGGCGAGTTGGCGGGCGCTGATACGCTCCAGCCGGGACAGGCCGGAGCCGTTTTCCATTACCAGACCCTCGGCGGCGATGCCGTTCTTGTTGAACCAGTGGCGAATCGAGGCGTCGGCGTTCATGAATGTGCTGGCCTGGCGTCCCTCTTTGGGCAACTGGGTGCCAAGAGTCAGGTAGAGCGTGCGGGCCATCAGGTTGTCGGAGGCCTTGTTGATCGGCTTGACCAGATCAGCCAGCGTGTCGGAATTGCGCTCCACCAGCAGCAGCGCGTCCTGCGGCGTCAGACCGTCCTTGACACGACCCTTCCAGGTGCCGCCCAGCTCCTGCCAATAGGCCCGCA
>CAZZLB010000495.1:0-2811 GCA_964654655.1 uncultured Rhodoferax sp.
GTCGCCCGTGGTCAGCACCAGCATGGTCGACGGCCCGTAGAGCGCGAGGCCGGCACAAACCTGCTCGGTGCCCGGTTGCAAAAAGTCGTCGAGGCTGGCGTCCTTGCCGGGATGCGGCGCGCGCAGGATCGAAAAAATGGTTCCCACCGTCAGATTGACATCGATGTTCGAGCTGCCGTCGAGCGGATCGAAGACCAGCAGGTACTTGCCGCGCCGGCAATGGTCGGGAAGGACGTACACCCCGTCCATTTCCTCCGAAGCCATGCCGCTCAAGTGGCCCGAAAACTCGTTTTCCTTGAGCATGACGTCGTTGCTCATGACGTCGAGCTTCTTCTGCACCTCGCCCTGGACATTGACCGCCGCCCCGCCGCTTTCGGCATCGCCCAGCATGCCCACCAGTGCGCCCTTGTTCACCTGGTTGGAGATGATCTTGATGGCGGTGGCCAGGGAGTTGAGCAGGCCGGAAAACTCGCCGGAGGCACCCGGATGCTTGTGCTCCTGCTCGATGGTGTAGCGGGTCAGCGTGGTGCGTCGCTGGTGCATGAGTGCTGCTCCTTGAAATGTTTTTGGCTGGCGGCCGCGCACTTCCGGCGCGGGCAAGCCCGCCTTGTTGCCGACCAATGTAATCGCATCGATCTATAAGCACCATTCACTTTTTCTTATCCTTCAAATAAGCCGGTTGTTGTCGCTTTCCGCAGC
The DNA here is from genome assembly GCA_964654655.1 of uncultured Rhodoferax sp. Classification (GTDB taxonomy): domain Bacteria; phylum Pseudomonadota; class Gammaproteobacteria; order Burkholderiales; family Burkholderiaceae_C; genus Rhodoferax. The sequence goes on from CAZZLB010000495.1 coordinate 700, forward strand.
GCCGGAACCGTGCCGGCGGGCCATAATCCGTCCTGCGCACCCCCCGCCCAAAAGGAGACTTGCCATGACTTCGCCGCTATCCCGCCTTTGCCTTGCCGCCCTGGCTGCCACCCTTGCCCTGCCGGCCTTCGCTCAATCCATGTCGCCGGTCGGCGCCTGGAACACCATCGACGACGAAACCAAGAAGGTCAAGTCCGTCGTCCGCATCACCGAAAAGGACGGCGTGATTTCGGGAACGGTGGAGAAGATCGTCGATCCGGCCAAGCAGGATTCCAAATGCGACGAATGCGCCAGCGACGATCCGCGCAAGGGCAAGCCGGTGATCGGCATGACCATCCTGACCGACCTCAAGAAGGAAAGCGACACCGTCTGGAGCGGCGGCAAGATCCTCGATCCGAACAACGGCAAGAGCTACAACGCCAAGGTGACGGTGATCGACGGCGGCAAGAAGCTCGAAATGCGCGGCTCCATCCTGTTCATCGGCAGGACTCAGACCTGGGTGCGCGTGGAGTAGTTCTCCCGCGCCGTTCCACTACCGCCGAGTTTTTGTAAAGGGTGACTTGTGGCCACGGACAAATAGCTTGATAAGTCCTAGAATGGGACTTATCATTCCCACTTTGGGACTTATCGAAAATTCATGCAAGCCATGCCGCTCAGCGACGCCCTGTTTACGGCCACCCAACAGAAGGTGTTGAGCCTGCTGTATGGCAAGCCGGATCAGAGCTTCTACGCCAATGAAATCGCCCGCTGGGCACAAGTCGGCAAGGGAAGTCTGATGCGAGAGCTGGATCGTCTGCAAAGAGCCGGCGTGCTGACCCTGAGCCACAAAGGCAACCAGACTCACTACCAGGCCAACCCGAACTGCCCTATCTACGAGGAACTGCTCGGCATCGTACGCAAGACTTTTGGCATCGGCGAGCAACTGCGGGCCGCCTTGGCGCCCGTGGCGGGCAGGCTGGTGTGGGCGTTTGTCTACGGCTCCATCGCCAAGGGCTCGGATCATGTCGGCAGCGATATCGACCTGATGCTGATCGGCGACGACATTGGCTATGGGGATGTGATGGAGTCCTTGTTGCCCGTGGAAGAGCGCCTGGGCCGCAGCATCAATCCGACGATCTACACGCCGGCCGATTGGCTGGCCAAGAGAGCTGCCGGAAACAGTTTTGTCGTGCGAGTGTCAGAGCAGGACAAGATCAACCTGATCGGCGGACCGCCGCCGGAGCAGCCAGACAATGGGCACTAAGGACAACCTGGAAAACCTGGTTCGCAGCGGTGGCCTCCACAAGGAGCCGCCGGATCGCAACGAGTGCGAAGGTTTGCTGCGCTCCGCCATTGACCGACTGAAAGACGCCCACAGCCTGGGACTGTCTTTCGCGAGCCGCTTCGACCTGGTCTACAACGCCGCCCATGCCCTGGCGCTGACGGCACTGCGCCTGAAAGGCTACCGTTCGGACAAGCGCTATCTGGTGTTCCAGTGCCTGGCACACACGATCGACGCAAGCAAGACGCAGGTTCGGATGTTTGCGCTGTGTCATGAACGTCGCAATCTGGCGGAATACGAAGGCTACATGAACGTGGACGCCGCCTTGCTGACCGACCTGCTTGCTGCGACTGACGACCTTATGGCTCAGGTACAACAAGCCATGGCCGATGCAGAATAGATGCAGAACAGAATTGCCCGAACCGGCCGGGAATCGCCCGTGGAACTGAAGTTCAAGGCCCAGCCCTGCCAGACCCACGCGGCGGATTCGCTGACCGACTGCTTTGCCATCCCGTCCCGTTTGATGGGCAGATTCAAGAACTGCTTTCATCAGAGCCGTTAGGTCACGGGCTCTCAGCGGGTCAGTTCCAGGTAGAGGCTGGGTAGCGTTTCCGGCAGGCGTTCGATGCGGTCGAGGACGCGCCAGTTGTTGCCGAAAATGTCGCGCACATAGTCGTCGGCCTTCGGATCGAGGCTCAGGCAGAAGGTGGTGATGCCCTCTGCCGCCAGCTCGCCCACGGCCTTCTTCGCATCGGCGCGCAGGTGCTGCGGCTCGGCGACGTCGATGTCGGCGGGCTCGCCGTCGGTCAGCAGCAGCAGGATTTTTTTCGCGGTTTTGCGCGGCGCCAGAT
>CAZZLB010000496.1:0-2794 GCA_964654655.1 uncultured Rhodoferax sp.
TTGCCCTTGACCGGCTGGCTGTCGGAGCGCTTCGGACAGGTGCGACTGTTCATCACCAGCGTGCTGCTCTTCGTGCTGAGCTCCTGGCTCTGTGGTCTGGCGCCCAACATGACGATGCTCATTGTGTTTCGCGCCATGCAGGGCTTTGTGGCGGGTCCCATGATTCCGCTGTCGCAGGGCTTGTTGTTGTCGAGCTACCCGCCGGCGCTGGCCGGGCTGGCGATGGGCTTGTGGGCCATCACGACCCTGGTGGCACCGGTGATGGGGCCGCTGCTGGGCGGCTGGATTACCGACAACGTCAGCTGGTCCTGGATTTTTTACATCAACATTCCGATCGGCCTGCTATCGGCCTTCATGGTCTGGACGATTTACCACAAGCGCGAGAGTGTGACGCACAAGTTACCCATCGACAGTGTTGGGCTGGGTCTGTTGGTGCTGTGGGTCGGCGCCTTGCAGATCATGCTCGACAAAGGCAAGGAACTCGACTGGTTTCATTCGCCCGAAGTGGTGACGCTGGGCGTGGTGGCGCTGGTCGGCTTCTGTTTCTTCATGGTCTGGGAACTGAGCGAGGAACATCCGGTGGTGGACTTGCGCCTGTTCACGCGGCGCAATTTCTGGTCCGGTACGCTGGCGATCTCGGTAGGCTACGGATTGTTCTTCGGCAATGTGGTGTTGCTCCCGCTGTGGCTGCAACAGTTCATGGGTTACCCCTCGATCGACGCCGGCATGCTGCTGGCTCCCGTCGGCCTGTTTGCCATCATCCTGTCGCCCATTGTGGGCAAGAACATCAGCCGCGTGGACCCGCGAAAACTGGCCAGCATTGCCTTTATCGTGTTTGCCATCGTGTTGTGGATGCGTTCCAACTTCAACACCCAGGCAGACTTTGACACCATCCTGATTCCGACCCTGATCCAGGGCATCGGCATGTCGCTTTTCTTCATTCCGCTGTCGGTGATTCTGCTTTCCGGCATTGCGCCGCACAAGATACCTGCGGCCTCCGGTTTGTCGAGTTTTGTGCGTATCGTGGCCGGCTCCTTTGGCACTTCGATTGCCACCACCATATGGCAGGACCGCGCGGCCATGCACCACGCACAACTTGCCGAATCCATCCATGCCGGCAACCAGACTGCCAACCAGGTTCTGTCCGGTATGGCGGGTGCCGGTTTCACACCAGAGCAGGCACTGGCCCAAGTGAACCGTCTGGTCGATCAGCAAGCCTATATGCTGGGCGTGAACGACGTCTTCTACGCCTCGGCGCTGATCTATCTGCTGCTGATTCCGGTGGTCTGGCTGTCACGGCCCAAGGCTGCAGGCGCGGGTGCAGCCGATGCGGCGTCCGGGGCGCACTAGAAACGCATCGCGGCTGCGTAGCCCGTCATCTCCAGATAACCACGCCCGACCAGTTGGCCAGCGCTGTCAAACAGTTCGCTCAGGCCTTCCCAGTAAACCGCTCCGACAGAGGCGCGGCTGTCGAGTTCCTGGTCGTCAATGACTGCCTTGATTCGGTAGCGTCCCTGTGGCGTCTGCACCGTCCACTCGACCGGATAGCTGACCTTCGTCAGCGGGCTGATCCACTGCCGGGTTGCCTGGAATTGAACTTCGCCGCGAGCAAAGCGTTGCACCTTGGCCCCCATGGCGCGCGCGCGAAACGAGCCGCCATCCCAGATCGCGCGTCCGCTTTTGTCGCGCATCTGAAAGGCGGTCAGCGCACTGCCATCGTCCAGGTTCATGCCGATCCAGTCCCAGCCCACGGCCAGCGGGTCCAGCAGTGACTGACTCCATTCGTGATCCAGCCAGGCCGTGCCCTGCACCGACAGCTTCTCTTTGCCCAGACCCAGGGTGCCACCGACCTGGAGTTGCGGCAGGCTGTAGTAGTAGCTGCTCTGGCCGGGCTGCGGCCCTTTGCGCGACAGACCCCGATCGCCTTGCAGCAGCAGAGCCTGAGTCTCGTTCAACACCAGATCAAAGCTGAAGTCGCCGGCCACTGCGTTGGCACGGTATTGGGTGCCGTCGCGGCGCAACGACCAGTCGCGCAGCCTGATGTCGGTATCGGTCTGGCTGGTCTGTGCAATCCCAAAACCCTCGCGCGCCATGCGCTGGTCATGCCAGAGCTTTTTAGCCGCCACATCGGTCACGGCGGCGTGGGCAAAGATCAGCTGCCTGGCGGCAAAGGCTGATGTCATGTTTTGCGTCGCTGGCACACGCGAGCGAAAAAACGTCAGCTGAAAACCAAACTCGCGCTCGCGCGCCAGCAAGCGGCCGGTGATATACCACCACTCGATGGCGTAGTCCGGATGACTTCCAAGGTCGCGCGGAAAGCGAAGCTCCGCCTGTGTACCGGCCTGCGGTGATCGAGGCAACAGTGCCAGCGCGAGACTCGTTGTCAGTACTTGTCGTCGCGAAGGTCCGAAGTCCGGAGCAAGCATGGTGCTCGATCGTACAGGGCGTTGTACTTAAATATTGGGATTGGCCAGGAAGGCGGCGATGTCGGCCAGATTCTGCTGCGTCAGGTTGGCCAGACTGCCCATCCTGCCCAGATTGCTGTTGATGGCGGCCAGAATGGTCGCCGGGCTGTTGGCGCCCCTGAGCACGTTGCTGCCATTGGCTGCCGCTGCACCATGGCAACCGCTGCAGTTGCTCGCGTACAAGGTCTTGCCATTGCTCGCCACCGGAGTCACGCTGGCGGGGGGCGCAGCCGGTACCGCCGGATCCACGATGGAGAAGGTGATGGTCTTGACTGGAGCGGCAGCAAAGCTGGCGTTGCCGATCTGGCTGGCCGTCAAGGTGCAGTTGC
>CAZZLB010000497.1:0-2781 GCA_964654655.1 uncultured Rhodoferax sp.
GGGGGCATTATCGCCCAGGGCTTGTTCTATGAGGTTAAGGTAAGAGGTAAGAAGGGCTATGTCGTTGGGGATGCCGGTTTCTTCGGCGAGGAGGTATTGCTCTAGGCGGTAGACCTCAAGTATTGCCTGGCCGGTGAGTGGTTCCCCTGTTTCTTTTGATGTAACTGACATCTCGTAAGCTATATAGCGCATGATGCTGGGGATAGCCATACGTTTAGTCTAGCGGTGTTTTATTAGGTTATCGTATTTAATCGGAAGAAATTCGCGGGCCTTTGCCGATTTGCCAAGCTTAACAGTTTGAATTAGAATGCGCCGTTTACACTAATTAACCATTTTTAGTCTACAATGTCTGTTATGTCGTATAAACCACCTTTATTTATCGAATGGCTATGGGATCAACTAGAGCGCACCGATGAGGTGGGAAAAATCGCTAGGTTAACCTGGACGGATCGAAACGCCGGATGTGCGGTGACGTTTAAGTATTGGCCAGGGTGGGTGGATCATTTCAGATTGCAGCATAAGGCGAAGGCCGATGAACTTGTTCGGTTATTGCAATTAGCTTACCAAGATTATTACGCTGAACATTTAGCACTTATTACTGAGCAAAGTCAGGGATAATACAAGAGTGACACTTGATGAGCTGCACAATCTTCATGCCGATAGGCTCATTAAGTCATTCGGTGTGAGTACATACCAGTCCGCGTTTAGAGATGACAGAGCAGCGCGAGCTTTAGGTAATGATGATGCACTCACTCCGGTAAACTTGCGTAATAAAGATGTGGGAATGTTTTCAGGGCGCAGGCCTTCATACGTTCCTTATAGTGCTTCCCCCGCTGCCTCCGATGTTGTGAAGAAGGTACTTTAATGGCTCGTTCATCTGAGTTCTCTTCCGGATTAATCCCCGATGAGGCTAATCGGGATTCCCATCGCGCCGATGCACCCGTTACCGATCAAGCCGCGCAAATAGCCGCCAAATATGCGAGCAATCCATATGCCGCTGTAGGGAATAAAGACCTTATTAATCAATACTATGCAGAACAAGCCGCTAAGCCAAAGTCTAGTGTAGAAAAAATAGGCGGAGAGCTTGTTAAAGGCGCTACTGTTGGTTTATCCCAGCCTTTTGTTCGTTTGGGTATGCAAACCGCAGCAGGCCTTGCCACCACCGCTACAAGCGCCGTGGGAGCCCCCAAACCTGAGTGGACCACCAAGCCCCAAGATATTTCTGGCGTCAACGTATACAAGCCTAATTATGGCCTTAAAGACATTCTTTATGACGGTGGACAAATTGCGGCTGATATTTTTGGCGGGGAAGTACTTTCAGCAATTGGAAAAGGTGCTAAGGGTGCTGCTAAAGTAACAGCATCAGCCGCAAAGAAAGTGGCCCCCGTAACTTCTGCAAAAGTAGGAACTGCTGCCGCTAAAGTAACTGAACCAGTTAAGGCAAATGTTGCTGGTGTAAAAGCTGCGGCTAAAGCAGTAAAAAATGCTACATTTAATGAGCAGTTGGTACCATCACTAGCTGGTGGAGTTTCTCCAGAAGGGGAAATGATTTGGCCAGAAAAAGTCTCAGAGTTTATTAAAGGACAGTACGCTGAGGCTAAGCGCCTGAGCCCAGAAGGGGTTAACCCATATGCGGTTCCCAAGGTGGAGCCAAAATTCGCTAAAGGAATGAAAAAGTACGTTAAAGCTGGAACTAAAGAAATAAACCGCCAACCTTCAGGACAGTATTCTCCCGAAGAATTAGCCGGTCAGTTAGAAAAAGGTGCGGGAGCGGCTAGAGAAGCGGAAGCTGCATATGAAGCATCTATTACAAAAGAGGCTAGCAAAGTATTAGGTGGAAAACCTACTGGCGCTATTGGAACTCAATTTATTAAACCTTCACTAGAAAAGCCGGGACCCGCAGGAGAAAGTGGCGGAACTACTGGTCGTCGTCAATCTGGCACTCCCGGACCCAAACCTACTGGCGGCGGTGGCGTAGAGACTATTACTGAACCCGTGGTTACAACTAATGTTGCTGACTTAGGCACACCAAGTGGAGCGGAAACATTTGCCCCTAAGGGTGCCAAGCCGGCCACTTCTTTAGCAGTCATCCCCCCAGCCGCTGCAAAAGCATACGATGGAGCCCCTGATTCTAAATTCCCAAGCAGCCCAGGGTCACCCACCCCTTCTCCACTTCCGCAACGCCCCGGTATGGGAGCACAGTTTAAGCCTGTTCCCGCTGGTACGGGTTCTCCAGCGGCTCCAGCACCTGCTCCAAGCCCTATTACAACCGCGCCTGCGTCTACCCCAGCTACAACAGTAGGTGTTGCTCCCAAGACTAGTATTACTAGCGATTCAGCCTGGCGCGTAGGTGAACGAGATTCAACTCCTAGTACTTCTGTGATACCTCGTCAATTTACTGATACCATACCGAGGGTAAAAGAAACGCTTACCTATAAGCATGACTACGACACTACGGCTAGCCCAGCAACTGGACCCGGGGCTGCACCAAGTGAATACACAGGAATTACGCGTAAGGGATTGCCAAAACTTGGTAGTAGCACTCATACCCCAGTTGAGGTTGCTCCTAAAGTTGGTTTATCTCCAGAAGTAAAATCTGAGCTTGGAGGAGCCCCTGAAATACCAGTAGTTCCTCCATCTACTCTGGTTAAGGAACCAGACCCAACAGGACGAGTACAAGAAGAACCAAAGCCTGAAGAATCTAAATCTAAGTTACCTACTGGTGGTTCCTCGGGAACTACTCCCACCGATTTCGCCAAAATTCCATATATACCGTAAGGA
>CAZZLB010000498.1:0-2776 GCA_964654655.1 uncultured Rhodoferax sp.
TGAGTTGGCGCAGCGCCTGGCGGACAAGATTGCGCAGTGCGGTGCCGATCTGGTCTATGCGCCGTCGCCATGGGAAATCCACCCCGACCATAGACAAGCTCAGATGCTGGCAGTGGAGGCGGTCCGCCGTTCTCCGCCGGATGTGCGTTTGGCTTGTTACGAGGTGGGTGTCCCGCTGCGACCGAATGTGCTGCTTGACATCACCACTGTGATGGAAATAAAGGAAACTGCAATGCGATGCTTCGCATCGCAGTTGCGTCACCAGAGCTATACGGCTCAGATTCAGGCTCTGAATCAATTCCGAACCTACACATTGCCGAAGGACGTGCTGGCAGCTGAGGCATTTTGGCTGTTGTCTGCAACGGAGTTGGCCCCATCCAGATGGAAAGAATTGTTCAGTAGCGTGTCTTTGGGACTGCGCACTGCTAAACCACTACTGGGCGCAAGTATCGCGAGCGTCAACCGGCAAACGCCTACCAACATCAAGGAGCCAGTCGAGCAGACGTCAGATCAAATTTTTCCGTTACGCAATCAGGGAAATGGCGCTGCAATCGTCAGCGTTCTGATCAGGACCATGGATCGCCCTTCGCTTCAGCCGGCCATCGCTTCTGTTATTGCACAGTCATTTTCTGATTGGGAAATCATCCTCGTCAACGCCAGTGGACACCCGTTGACGCCCTTGCCAATCGCCCTGTCAGATCGGGTGGCACTGATACTGGAACCAGGAAAGCCATTGGGGCGAAGTGCTGCCGCGAATGCTCTGCTTGACGCAGCGCGGGGAACCTACGCTGTCTTTCTGGACGATGATGATCAGCTCTTGACTGATCATTTGCACAAACTGGTGGCGGCACTGGAAGTGGACTTAGCATTGATCGCAGCGTACTGCGATGTACGCGCCACCCTCGTTCCAGGCAGCGACGATCTGGACACCCAGACTCACGTTTACCAGCGCGAGTTTGACAGGGACCTGTTGCAGTTTCAAAACTACCTTCCTATCCATTCCGTGATGTTTCGAAGGGAGGCGGTAAGCCGCCCGATTTTCAGTCGCTTTGATGAGGATCTCGCGCTATTCGAAGACTGGGACTTCTGGCTGCAATTGGCCGCGAAAGGGGAATTTAAACGTGTGCCAGGTGTATCGGCCTTGTACAAATTGGATGCCTCCACGGGTTCCGGCCATGCGGTAGCCAACGGCGCATTGCGCGAATCTATGCTGCAACGACTTGGAGCACGCCAGTTGGTCCGATGGAACGCACAGGACGTCGTGAGATTGATCGATTGGCAGGAGCAGCAGACGCAGAGCCTCGAACATGCCAGGCAAGAAATAAGCAGCAACGCGCTGCAGCTTGAGCAGGCTAAAGCGGCGATTGTCGACTTGAGCCAATCGATGATGGCATATCAGCTTGAAATTGACAAATTGGGCGCGCTACGGTTGGAACACTTGCAGCGGCTTGAGCAGGCGCAAAGTGCCATCGCGGATCTGAATCAATCGGTGTTCACTCAACAGTCAGAAATTGATACTTTGGGCCACTTGCGCCTGGAGCACTTGCAGCAGCTTGAGCAGGCACACAATCACATTGTCGAATTGAATAAGTCGGTACTTGATCTAGAGCATCGACTAAGCGCCTCAAACGCCAACGAATTTGCACAACAACTTGAAATCGAGAAATTGGGGCGCCTGCGGCTTGACCATCTGCAGCAGCTTGAGCAGGCACACAATCACATTGTCGAATTGAATAAGTCGGTACTTGATCTAGAGCGTCGCCTTAGCACCTCAAACGCCAACGAATTTGCTCAACAAATTGAGATTGAAAAATTGGGTCGCTTGCGATTGGAGCACTTGAAACAGCTCGATGCATTCAACGCCCAGTTGTTGCAAATTTACCATTCGAAGTCATGGCGCCTGACGCGGCCTTTGCGGGTTACGCGCCGTCTGTTGGGCTGGCTGAGCAGTCCTGCACCGCTGCATCTTCTGCGCAATACCTGGAGCGCTGTCCGGGGCGAAATTAGGCGCCACGATGTGAGCGGTTTCGTACGCCGCATGCCACACTACCTGCGAAATAGGAAGGCCTATGGCGCCGTGCTGGCAAGCCCTGTGTTGCCAGGCTACGAACATTTGTTCAAGACCTCTCCACCATCAGGTCGTGACCTTCGGCTACACCCCGATTTGACAGACGCAAAACCACCTATCGACGTCAATGTGTCTGTAGTGATCCCGACGTTCAATGCAGGTCTGGAATTTCGCTGGCTGCTGCGCAAGTTGCAGTCCCAAAAGGGTTTGGGGCGGCTCGAAATTGTGATTGTTGATTCAGGATCACAGGATCAGACGGTAGCTTGGGCCAAGGAATCGGGCTGCACTGTAGTTGAGATTTCCCAAGCCGAGTTCAGCCACAGCCACGCACGCAATCTGGGTGCCGCGCATGCCAGCAGCGAATATTTGATTTTTATGGTGCAGGACGCTTACCCCATTGGGGAGTACTGGGCCTACGGCATGCTGCGTTACCTGATGGATCATGCCGAAAGTGGCTTGGTGGCGGCGTCTTGCTCTGAGTACAGTCGAAGCGACAGCGACATGATGTACGACTCGATGATCGACACGCACTACCGATTTCTTGGGTGTCATGAGCAGGATCGGATTGGGGACTATCAGGGCGGCGACCACATGGCGTTGCGCTCGCGCGGGCAGCTCAGCGATGTGGCATGCCTGATCTCACGAGAAATTTTCAGCAAGTACGGTTACCAGGGAGACTATGCCGAGGATCTGGATCTGGGTATCCGG
>CAZZLB010000499.1:0-2773 GCA_964654655.1 uncultured Rhodoferax sp.
GCACCTTGCTGTATCTGCTGGTGCCGGACAACGCGCACCTGATGCAGGCTTACCATCGGTCCAATCACATGCCGTCCAATGTGAGAAGTGAAAGGCTGCTGGCGCGGCTGGGCTTCGAGCGTGAAGGCTACGCCAGGGCCTACCTGAAGATCGCCGGGCGCTGGGAGGACATGGTGCTGAATTCGCTGATCAACCCCGGTGACTGACTTTCTGTCCGCCGTTTTCTGCATTTCATCGCAGGCCACTTGCCGGCGTACGGGGACTGACTTAGAGTTCGGCTCAGGCGTTCAGGAAAGACGCCAAATTTGGAGAAACTTATGTCTATTGCCGATGATCTGACCCGACTCGAACAACTGCGTGACCGCGCCAGTCTCAGTGCTGATGAATTCCAGCGCGCCAAGAACAAGTTGCTGAACACACCCTATCCCACCGAGCCCGTGTTGCAGGGCATCAACGGTCTGCGCCGCTCGGCCACCGACCGCTGGTTGGGTGGTGTCTGCGGCGGCCTGGCCAATTCGACGGGCATGGAAGCCTGGGTCTGGCGCATCGTGTTCGCCGTGATGATGTGCATGGGCTTTGGCTTTGTGGCTTACCTGGTGCTGTGGATTTTTGTGCCGCTGGAGTCCCGGTTGCCGCTGCTGCAATCTTCCTGAGCGCGACATGAGGCGCTGGATTCACCAGAACCGGGGATTCCTGGTCTTCATGATGCTGCTGGGGCTGTTCCGGACCGCTGTGGCGGACTGGAACCCGATTCCGTCGGGCTCCATGCATCCCAATATTCTGGAGGGCGATGTGGTGCTGGTCAATCGACTCGCCTATGACCTGAAACTGCCCCTGACAGACCGCATCGTACTGCAGCTCGGCGAGCCGCAACGCGGCGACATCGTCACTTTCACTTCACCGCGCGATGGTGTGCGCCTGATCAAGCGCATCGTAGCCCTGCCGGGGGACAGGGTTGCGATGCGCGACAAACAACTCATCATCAATGGTGAGCGTGCCGCTTACGGTGCGCCGCAGGAGCAGTCGGACAACGCGGCGCTGGATGCGCCATGGCAGGCAGAACTTCGTGTGGAGACGGTAGCCGGCGAGAAACACTTGATTCAATGGCTGCCCGGCGCGCTGGCACGCGACAACTTCGAGGCGCTGCTGGTTCCCGAAGGGCAGTACCTGATGCTGGGTGATAACCGCGACAACAGCGCCGACTCGCGCTACATTGGTCTCGTGCCACGTCATCTGCTGATCGGCAAGGCCGTTCGCGTGCTCCTGTCGGTCGATATACTGGGGCTTTGGCTGCCCCGGCTGAATCGTTTCGGTCAGGCGCTCACCTGATATGCCTTATCCACCCGAATTCCTCAAGCTGGTCGACCGCTTTATCCATCTTGCCAACCAATTGGCCGAAGAGGCTGGCGCTGGCGAGGCCAGTGCTGCCATTTTGTTCGCTGCCGGTCGCTACAACGCCTTCAATTTCCTGTCGCAGAACGGTTCTGAAGCGGATCGTGAACGGGCCGTGGAGTTTTATGTTTCCGAGTACCGCAAAGCGGTTGTTTCCAACCTGGACGGTGTGGTCGGGCCGGTGATCAAACCACAGGACTAGCACCGGCAAGACGCCGCAGTGCGGCGGCGCTGGTATCCGTGTACTAGCGGATGCGCCGGCCGGGCTAGTACATAAATCACTCCAAAAAGGGTGCTCCCCACCCATTCCAATGCGCTGTCAAAGCGCTCAAACTGAGCCCATTGACGAAAGCAATCGGGCATTACGAAACGGAGCACTTATGAGCATCAATTTCAACACCGACAACAGTCTGGTTCTGGACGGCGTGGCTACCGGTTTGAGGTATGCACAGGAGCCGGAAGGCACCGTGATCTATTCGGTCGAGCGCAGTGGCAGCACCTGCCGCAGGTACCCCATGCCACACCCACGCTATGCGCTGGCTTACGACGCACTGCACACGATCTATTCGAAGGAACTGGCTGACAGGATGCCGCCTCCGGCCAATCGTCCCCAATTCGAGGCCGACCTGCGCGCCCTGGTCCGCTCGATCAGGGCTTGACCAGCGACCGGGCCCGCTCGCAGGCCAGCAAAATGCGCTCTGGCGTGGCCGGCGCCACCAGATCAACGCGAACCCGATGCTGTGCCGAAGCACTGACGGCGTCACGCAGTGCGAAGAAAACAGACAGAGCGTTCATCAGAGGCGGCTCACCCGTAGCCTTGCTGCGATGCGGTGTCGGTTTCACGTTCCGGCCGTCAAACAGATTGACCCGGAAGTGTTCCGGAACATCCCCGGCAACCGGAATTTTGTAAGTGCTTGGGCCGTGCGTCAGCAGCTTGCCCTGCTTGTCCCAGATGCACTCTTCCATTGTCAGCCAGCCCATGCCCTGAATGTAGGCGCCCTCGATCTGGCCCTTGTCGATGGCCGGGTTGATGCTCTGCCCGACGTCGTGCACGATGTCAGCCGCCCTGAGCCACCACTCGCCACTGCGGGTATCGATTTCAACCTCGGTCACCGCCGCGCCATAGCAGTAGTAGTAGAAGGCGCGACCCTGCAAGGTGTTGAAGTCGTACTGGATGTCGGGCGTCATGTAGAAGCCGGTGACGCTCAGGCTGACGCGGTCCAGCCAGGCCTGCAGGACCACCTTCTGCCAGGGAATCGGCGCAATGGCACTTGACGCGGCGCGCGCATGGCCAGCACTAAACTCCACTGCTGCCGCATCGCAGCCCAGCAGCCGCGCCGCCACCGGCTTGAGCCGTGCGCGCAACTGGTCGCAGGCGTTG
>CAZZLB010000500.1:0-2772 GCA_964654655.1 uncultured Rhodoferax sp.
CAAGGTCAGGATCCTGAAACAGATCGACGCCATCGTGGCGCCGGAGGTGATCGTGGCCTCCAACACCTCGTCCATTTCCATCACCAAACTGGCAGCCGTGACGAGCCGCCCCGAGCGCTTTATCGGCATGCACTTCTTCAACCCGGTGCCCATGATGGCGCTGGTGGAGATCATCCGCGGCCTGCAGACCAGCGACGAAACGCACGACGCCGTGCAGGCCATGGCCAAGGCGCTGGGCAAGTCGCCGATCACGGTGCGCAACGCGCCCGGCTTTGTGGTGAACCGGATTCTGGTGCCCATGATCAATGAGGCCTTCTTTGTTTTGTCTGAAGGCCTGGCCACGGCGCAGGACATCGATGCCGGCATGAAACTGGGCTGCAACCAGCCGATTGGCCCGCTGGCACTGGCCGACATGGTGGGCCTGGACGTATGTCTGGCTGTGATGGAGGTTTACCTGAGCGAGTTTGGCGACAGCAAGTACCGGCCTTGCCCGCTGCTCAAGGAAATGGTGGCCGCCGGTCGTCTGGGTCGCAAGAGCGGACGCGGCGTTTACCAGTACTGAGCGCCGCCACTTAATGCGGTAATGAATCGAGTTCCGTCGGCAGCGTGGTGGCGAACAGCGACTGGCGGAATTCGACCGTCTTGAGGCGATGGTTGTTCAAAGCCAGGCGTTCGAGTTCATCGCCCGGAATCGGCATCGAGAACAGATAGCCCTGCAGTTCGTTGCATCCCATGCTGACCAGCAGATCGCATTGACCGGGCGTTTCCACGCCCTCGGCAACAACGCGCAAATTGAGTGCTGCTGCCAGGCTGACGATGGACTTGACGATGGAGCGGGCGTCTTCGCTTTCTTCCAGGTCAGATACAAAAGCGCGGTCGATCTTCAGCTCGGCGGCGGGCAGCCGGCGCAGCGTTGCCAGACTCGAATAACCGGTGCCAAAGTCGTCGATCGAGACATGAAAACCCGCTTGGCGCATCTTGTCGAAGGTGAGTTGCGTGACCTTGGTGTCTTCCATGGCGACCGATTCCGTGATCTCGCAGGTAAAGCGTCCGGGTCGCAGTCCGCTGCGTCGCAGAGCGGCTTCTATGCGCTCGACCAGATCGTCCTCGCGCATCTGGTAACCTGAAATATTCACCGCCACGCGCATGCGCAGACCGTGTTCGCGCCAGCGTGCCGCCTTGCGGCAGGCTTCTTCAATGACCCAATTGCCCAGCGCACCGATCAAGCCAAAGCGCTCGGCCAATGGAATGAAAACCACCGGGCTGACCAGGCCATGCTCGGGATGGTGCCAGCGCAGCAAAGCTTCGGCAGCCGTCACCTGCAGGCTGATGGCATCAATCTTGGGTTGAAAGAAAAGTTCGAGCTGACCGAGTTCAAGCGCCTTGCGCAAGTCGTTGACCAGCACCGCCTGCTCGCGCACCTCAAGACCCATCTTCAGGTCGTACTGGCAAAAATCTCCGCCGCCGTTGAGTTTGACACTGCGCATGGCAAGTGCTGCTTCACCCATCAGCTTGCCACGCGATCCATGCTCCGGATAGCTCGCAATCCCGATGGAACAGCTCACCTGGGTCTGGATCGCTTCAAACTTGAAAGCATGTGTCAGCGCTGCGCTCACCTTCTTGGCAGCATTACAGCCCATGACCAAGCCGCCGTTGACGATGAGCGCAAACTCGCCCGCCGTGATGCGGCAGGCTTCTGTGCCCAACTCGGCACATTGGCCCAGCCGCTTGGCGACTTCCTTGAGCAGGCGGTCGCCAATGGCCTGACCGAAGGCGTCGTTGAGCAAACCAAAATTGTCCAGCGCCACATAGAGCACACAAAAAGCACCGCCATCAGCGTCCACCCGGCGCGCTGCCTTGTCCAGCACGATGTCAAAGCCAGAGCGTGTCAACAGGCCGGTCAGCTTGTCGTGTTCCAACTGGCCAGACATTTGAGTCGAGACCCGCTCCAAATCGGCGACAAGGTGCAAACGGCGCTGACGTTCACGCAGGTAAAGACCCAGCAGCATGGCCACCAGCAGCAAGCTCGCGGCAAGGGCGCCAATCAAGGGATTCATGGAATCGTCAGAGAGGTTTGCACCCCCCGATGGTAAACCCGCGCACTCTTTCCGGACAAGGTGGCCCGCGCAAGGATTTGTCCGAAAATGGGCACATGCTCCCAAAAGAAATCACCGTTTTCCAGCGCGGCTGGCTTTCCTCCAACAACATCCTGATTCGGGGCAAGGACAGCACGGCGCTGATCGACAGCGGCTACGTCACGCACGCGCCGCAAACCCTGGCCCTGGTCGAATCGGCGCTGGGTGGACGAGTACTCGATGTGCTGGTCAACACCCACCTGCACAGCGACCACTGCGGCGGCAACGCCGCGCTGCAGGCGCGCTACCCGGGCCTGCAGACGCTGATCCCGCCGGGGCTGGCCGCACACGTGCGCAGCTGGGACCCGCATGCGCTCACCTACGCGCCTACCGGGCAGAACTGCCCGCAGTTTGACTTCAATGCGGTGCTGCAGCCGGGCAGCGCCATCAGGCTCGGCGACACCGACTGGCAGGTGCACGCCGCACCCGGCCACGACCCGCACTCGGTGATCCTGTTCGAGCCCGCTGCACGCCTGCTGGCCTCGGCCGACGCGCTGTGGGAGCGTGGTTTTGGTGTGGTGTTTCCCGAACTGGAGGGCGTGGGCGCCTTTGACGCCGTGGCCGCCACCATTGACTTGATCGAAGCGCTGAAACCTGCAGTGGTGATTCCGGGGCACGGACCCATCTTTTCGGATGC
>CAZZLB010000501.1:0-2761 GCA_964654655.1 uncultured Rhodoferax sp.
GTAATCTGGAGAATGTTATGCCATACATCACAAGCATTGAGCGGGTAGCCAAGGAAGAAGGCCGGCAGGAAGGCCGGCAGGAAGGCCGACAGGCAGGAAGGCAGGAAGGCCGGCAGGAAGGCCAAATAAAGTTGCTGGAACAGCTATTAAGGCGGCGCTGCGGGATTTTGCCCGAGGTGATGCAAACGCGGCTGCGGGGGCTGAACACGGAACAAATGGAAAAACTGGCGGACGCCCTTTTAGATTTCAAGTCGCCGGAGGATCTGGAGGCCTGGCTTGTTCGGCAAGCCTGATTTTCGTTTTGGGATGCGAGCCATTACGGCCCAGATCCGCGGCGGGATTGGCTGGTGACGGCCGCATGCGGGACAGCGGTCAACAGTCCGGCGGCGAGCCAGCCGCGCCCCGGAAAAAACGGTTTAGTTGTCCCCGCAGGGCCATTCCGGGCCCGGCGCGCCCTGTGAATCGATAATGCCACCCACTGGCCGGTGTGGATTTCCAAAGCTTTATAAACCCTTAACAGCCGGGCCAGCTCCGCGAAAAGTAAAGCCTTGAATCGTTGACCCGCCTAACGGAAGATTTGCCGCGATATGCCTGGCACGCTCACCACCGATTTTGACGGCGCATGGAAGGAAACCATTGAGCTGTTTTTCCGTCCCTTCATGGAGTTTTGTTTCCCGGACGTGGCGGCGGACATCGAGTGGGCCAAAGGCCATGAGTTTTTGGATAAAGAACTGCCCGCCATCAATCCCCATGCGGCCATCGGAAAAATGGTCGCCGACACGCTGGTCAAAGTCTATCGCCGCGACGGAAAGCAGGGATTGATTCTGCTCCATATCGAGATTCAATGCCAGGCAGGGATCGAGCTGGGCAAGCGCATGTTCATCTACCACTACCGGATTGCGGAGCAGTACGGTCTGCCGGTGGCGAGCCTGGCGGTGCTGGCCGATGATCGGGTCGATTGGCGTCCCTGCCGGTATGTGCAAGACCTTTGGGGCACCCGGCTGCAATTCGATTTTGAAGTGTGCAAGCTGCTGGATTTCGAAACCCGGCCCGGGTTGCTCGAACCAGCGGACAATCCGGTGGCGATGGTCATCGCGGCCCATTTGAATACCCTGCGGACCCGGCGGGATTTGGGGGAGCGCAAACGGCTCAAGCTCGGTTTGATCAAACGCGTTTTCGACAAAGGATATGACCGGGAACAGATTGGGAATTTATTCAAGCTGGTGGACTGGCTGATGACGTTGTCCGTGGAATTGGACATTGAATTCAAGCGGGAATTGAGCGAGTGTAATCTGGAGAATGTTATGCCATACATCACAAGCATTGAGCGGGTAGCCAAGGAGGAAGGCCGGCAGGAAGGCCAAATAAAGTTGCTGGAACAGCTATTAAGGCGGCGCTGCGGGATTTTGCCCGAGGTGATGCAAACGCGGCTGCGGGGGCTGAACACGGAACAAATGGAAAAACTGGCGGACGCCCTTTTAGATTTCAAGTCGCCGGAGGATCTGGAGGCCTGGCTTGTTCGGCAAGCCTGATTTTCGTTTTGGGATGCGAGCCATTACGGCCCAGAAGAACCCAGCCCAAGCCCCATAAGCCGCCAGCCTTTCCCCCGCTGCTGGCTCAGGGGCCGCCTCGCCGTCTTGGAAGACGGCGATATAGCCGCTTTGGAAAGCTGCGCTACGAGGCTTGCGCCAGGCGGACGAATACTTCCGTTGCATGCGCAAACCTAACGCAGGTAGCCGCCGAGGTAACGAGGCGGATCTACCGCGGGCAAAATTCCAACCCAGACCCAATTTGCCCAGGACCCAGCGCCCGCCATTCCCGCAGCATAGACATGCGCGCACGGTCCAGTTCCGCCTCCACCAGCAGATCGTGCGCCGCCAGCGCCCGGCTCCGTGCTTCCTGGAAAGCGGCGGCTCCCATCTGCGCCTGGGTGATGCTTGGCGGGCGGCGGCCCATTGCGCGTTTCAAACAGGGGAAACCGCCGCCGTTTCCCATTCCGCCGAAGCCGCGCATACCCACCACCGGTTGGCCGGTTTCATTTCCAGTGCCATATCGGTCCTTACACAGCAGAGCGGCCATCCCGCAGAACAATTATCAACCCTCGGGGAACCGCCTCCTCCAAACGCTTTCCGGGGGCCGTTCCCTGCCGGGCAAGCCATGGTAGGAGTCAACCAAATGAGTTCCCCATTTGTTCCCCAAAAGTGGGTCAAAACCGGGATTTCGGGTCTGTATAAAAATAGCCACCACCCCTTCTGCCACCCAAATCAGAATCCGGCACCGGGGGGAATCACCATTCAAAAGTCGTTTATATGCAGTGGTTTACAGAAAATACGCTGGCCGTTTTTGTTTTCGGGGGATTTAGGAATGTGGTTGACAAAGGTTGGAGCGGGTGATGGGAATCGAACCCACGTGACCAGCTTGGAAGGCTGGAGCTCTACCATTGAGCTACACCCGCGCACCATTGGAAATGCATCCTAACGGCTTGGCTTGCGTTGTCAATGCGGGATTGTGTAAGCTGAACAGCCGGATGAAACCATTGTTGTTAAAAGGCGGGCGGGTGATCGATCCCGCGAACGGAGTGGACTCGGTCACCGATGTCCTCCTGGCAGACGGCTTGGTGGCGGGGGTGGGAGCGGCGCCCGCGCCCGCAGAGGCGGAGGTGTTGGATGTGAGCGGGTGTGTGGTGTGCCCGGGGTTGATCGATCTGCACGTGCATCTGCGGGAGCCCGGCCAGACGGCGAAGGAATCCATCGCCACCGGC
>CAZZLB010000502.1:0-2759 GCA_964654655.1 uncultured Rhodoferax sp.
GTTGATGCAATTCAAGAAGTGAAAGCACCAACGCATGACACCAAACTGTTAATGAACGATGACTCTTCTGACACGATGGTCTGAAAAGCAAAAACCCGGATCAGTTGCCTGAGTCCGGGTTTGGGTCGGGGTTTACCTCTAAGCGGCTACACGCCACCTCCGCCTGGACTTGGGTTCAACGATGTTTCAAATAAGTTCACCGTGAGGTGTCGGGTGAGCGCATTTGAAAAGACGCTGAGGTTTGAAAAAATGGGGTTCAACATGGGCCGCGTGCAATCTCGGTACGTCTTATTCAGCGCGCACCAGCCTGCCCATGGCTTTGACATGGTCGGCAGTGGGTGGTGGGCTTGGCGTATCACGATGAGTCTTTGCAGGTATGAAAACAGTTGCTTGAAAAAATGAAGATGACGGATGGTAAACGATGTTTACCTTAAAAATTCAATTGCCTGAGAAATATTCATGAAATATTTCCTTCCTGTCGTTTCAATACGTCACCCATAACCTTCAGCAGTTTGGCGCGAGATCCCGGAGCGGCCATAAAAGCCCTTTCTGCCACAGCCAAGAAATCCAGCAATTCAGCGTGCCTGTCTGACTTGTCTGTCACTGTCACTTGCACTTCAAGCGCGCCATGCGCATCATCCATCCACCCCTTGGGCATGCTGCAAAGCACTTCGATCTGCCGCGCCAACTTGTCACCAATCGTTCTTGCACCTGATTTCATCCCCGAAAAATAGGTGTTATGAACCTGTATCAGCGCTGCAAATTCACGGTCCAGGCCACTGATTTGCTGCGAGGGTGACTGCGCCATGCGTGCCGATACAAATTCAGAAAACAACTGTAGCAAGTTGGCGCGGCGAACGGATGGACGATCAGGAATTTGCATCCTTGGATTGTCCCATAGTCAACGATGTTGACCTCCTTGCCAAGCATGACAGCAGATGGACTATGCAGTGTGCGGGGCTCAAAAACTGCGCCTGTAATCAAAAGACCAGTGCTACGATCCCCAAGACAAGCTCCAGCCTTAAGCTCGATACGAGGTATCCCATGAATCGCAGTGAACGCTTTTACCAAATTGACCAGTTGCTTTCGGTTCACAAAGTCATGAGTCGGCAGGACTTGCTTAAGGCACTCGAGGTGTCGTGGGCGACGCTAAAACGGGACCTGTCGTACCTGCGCGACAGATTCAACGCCCCCATCATCTTTGACCGGGACGCTCGGGGCTACAAATTTGGGACACCCGGCGTTGGACCAGCCTACGAGTTACCAGGTTTATGGTTCAACGGCGACGAAGCCTATGCCTTATTGACCATGCACCAGTTGCTGTGCGAGCTTGAACCTGGGTTGCTGGCGCCGCACGTCGCGCCACTGCTGTCGCGACTGGAAAGCATTCTGGGTCGGGAGAAACTTGACTTCTCGCAAATTGCCAACCGTGTTCAGATCGCTCACATCGGCAAGCGGCGCAAGAGCCCGACGAATTTCGGAGTCATATCACGGGCCGTGCTGGAGGGACTGCAACTGCAGGTGCAGCACTATTCCCGAGAAAATGACAGTCACACTGATCGCACCCTATCGCCGCAACGGCTCACTTTCTATCGAAACAACTGGTACTTGGAAGCCTGGTGTCACAGCAAAAAGTCCCTGAGGCGCTTCTCTGTCGATGCCCTGGAAAAAGTTTCGCTGCTCAAGACCTCTGCCAAAAGAGTCTCGGCGAATGCAATGAAAGCAGCCTTTGGCTCCGGCTACGGCATCTACGGTGGCAGCACCACGCAGATCGCAAAGCTGCGTTTTTCGGTAGCCGCCACGCGCTGGGTGGCCGACGAAGAATGGCATCCCGAGCAAATTGGAACGCTGCAGGCCGACGGGCAATATGTGTTGCAAATTCCGTTTGCCGAGCCAACTGAACTGTTGATGGACATCTTGCGCCATGGACATGAAGTGGAGGTACTGGAACCTGCCAGTTTGAGACAGGCGATTCAGGATGAGATGGGTTTGATGCAGGGGGTCTATAAGAAAAACAAGCGAACCAGTTAAACTTCACTGGCAGTTGCGACAGAAGCCGATGGCCTGAATGGGCACAGGTTAACTGCCGGTGGGGTAACTCCCGGAATCAGTAGATTCCCGAAAGACCGAAGGCGCTGACCCCGATGGCGACTTTGTTTCAAGGATGCGATCAAATAGCAAGTCGTCTCCTGTAGCCCTGCCCTGCACAGAAGTGTGGCGATTGGTCGTGTCCCATGAAGCGGTGTGAGGCACCCTCCAGTCTTCAACAAGCTGACAGGCGCACTTTTTGCGCCCATCGCCCACTAGACTGCATGGCATCCAAGGAGAAACACCATGCAAGATCAACTCAAATTTCTGCAACTGGTCCCCTTGCCAGCCTATCAAGGTCTGGCTTTGGCGGCCACCGCTGTGCGCGCACTTGAACTGTTCAGCGACCTCGTTGACGGGCAAAGACCACCCGCACCACTGGCCGAAGAAGACCGGTTTGACATCATGGATGAGTGCATGGACCTGGTGGTGCCGCGCAGTGATTTGCCAGCGGGTTTCGAATTCACTGGCTTGACACTGGCAGAAATGTGGGCGGCGCTCAACGCGGCGCCAGTACCAATGCAAGAACTTGAGCTGTGGCGCAATGCACTGACAGGCGTTGAAGTTGAGTCGTTGCGTGCTGCGTCGCGCGTGCGGGTGAAGGCACTGCCGAGTGAAACTTTTCTGCGCTCCAGCTCCATGACTATTCCAGGCTGTGTGGCAGATGCCGG
>CAZZLB010000503.1:0-2757 GCA_964654655.1 uncultured Rhodoferax sp.
AGTTAGTTTTTTTGACTCAGTTATACGAGCGCATTCAGCGCGACATGCACCACAACGATTCCGTACCCACGACGAAACCAGTGCAGCCCCAAGCCTGACATTTTAGGCCTTCAGCGGCAATTGCAAGAGAGACGGAAAAATGTCGCCGCTGATCACACTGCAGCAGTGCTGTCCTTTTGCGTGGCAAAGAGGTAATTGACACTCGTGTCGGTGTTGAGCCAGTAGCGCTTCGTGAGCGGGTTGTAGGCCATGCCCCGGGTATGCCGCAGGTCAAGGCTGCCCGCGCGGCAATAAGAAGCCAGTTCGCTGGGGCGGATCATCTTGGCAAATTCATGGGTGCCGCGCGGCAGCAGGCCCAGCACGTACTCGGCGCCCACAATGGCCAGCAGAAATGATTTCGGATTGCGGTTCAAGGTGGAGAAGAAGACCCAACCACCGGGCTTGACGAGCGCGGCGCAGGCGCGCACCACGGAAGCCGGATCGGGCACATGCTCGAGCATTTCCATGCAGGTCACTACGTCGAAGCTCTGCGGTTGCTGCTGCGCCAAGGCCTCAACACTGATTTCACGGTATTCGAGATTCGGGGTTTGCGCTTCCAGCGCGTGCAACTGTGCTACCCGAAGCGCTTTGCCGGCCAGGTCGATACCCGTGACCTGGGCGCCGCCGCGCGCCATGGCGTCGGCCAGAATGCCGCCGCCGCAGCCGACGTCAAGAACCTGCCGGCCCTTGATGGGAGCGATCCCATTGATCCATTCAAGCCGCAGCGGATTGATCTGGTGCAAGGGGCGAAATTCACCCTCCATATCCCACCAGCGATGCGCGAGGTCGGAAAATTTGGCCAGTTCGGCCGGGTCAGCGTTCAAGGTGGAAGTCATGGGTAGATTATCAACAAAACAAAAAACCCCGCCAGGCGGGGTTTTCTGAGGTGATTGGAAACGACCTATTACTTGTTGGCGCGTGTACCGACCACTTCGATTTCAACGCGGCGGTTCTTGGCTTGACCTTCTTTGGTCTTGTTGTCAGCCACAGGTTGCTTCTCGCCCTTGCCTTCGGTGTAAACGCGGTTTTTCTCGATGCCCTTGGTCACGAGGTAGGCCTTGACGGCTTCAGCGCGCTGGACCGACAGCTTTTGGTTGTAAGCATCTGTGCCAACGGAGTCAGTATGACCCACAGCGATGATCACTTCCAGGTTAATGCTCTTGACCTTGCCAACCAGATCATCCAGCTTGGCTTTGCCTTCGGCCTTCAGTACAGCCTTGTTGAAGTCAAAGAACGCATCAGCAGCATACGTTACCTTGGTTGCAGCAGGCGGTTGGGGAGCGGGTGCGGGTGCAGGTGCGGGCTTGGGTGCCGGAGCAACAACGGCTGGTGCCGGGGCAGGCTTGGGGGCAACAACCGGTGCAGGTGCGGGCTTGGGAGCAACAATAGCGCCATCGCAACCGGCAGCGGCCGTAGCCGGTGTCCAGGTGGCATCGCGCCAGCACAGACCAGTGGAATTTTTCCACACTTCACCGGTCGCACTGCGCCAGTTGTCAACGGATTGGGCGCCAGCGACGGCCGATAGTGCTGCGGCAGCAACCAGCATTGCCAGTTTGTTCAGTTTCATCATGGTTCTCCTAAAGGACAAGAGCCGCAGCAGCGCGGCGGGTATTTATGTGACGCTGCGGGTGCCCATCACCCATAACGTTCGTGCCATTGTGCCACAGTCAGATTGACCCCTAAACCCGAAACCAGAGCGCAAGGCTTACAAATTTAAAAGCAAGCGATAAAGCCACTTCACCGTTGCACGAAAGCCACAAGAGTGGTCCTTTCCCTTTAGAATCAGCGCTTGCCTTTTGACTCCCCGTTCCAGCTACAACCGCCCCATGACCCAGTTCGCCAAAGAAACCCTGCCCATCAGTCTTGAAGAGGAAATGCGGCGCAGCTACCTCGACTACGCCATGAGCGTGATTGTGGGTCGCGCCCTGCCCGACGCAAGGGACGGTTTGAAGCCGGTACACAGGCGCGTGCTTTTTGCCATGCACGAGCTGAACAACGACTGGAACCGACCCTACAAGAAGTCGGCCCGTATTGTGGGCGACGTCATCGGCAAATACCATCCGCACGGCGACAGCGCGGTGTATGAAACGATTGTTCGCATGGCACAGGATTTTTCTCTGCGCCATATGCTGGTGGACGGCCAGGGTAATTTCGGCTCGGTCGATGGCGACAACGCCGCAGCCATGCGCTACACCGAAATCCGCATGTCCAAGATCGCCCACGAGTTGCTGGCCGATCTGGACAAGGAAACGGTTGACTTTGGTCCCAATTACGATGGCTCCGAGACAGAGCCGCTGGTCATGCCAACGCGGCTGCCGAATTTGCTGGTCAACGGGTCTGGCGGTATCGCTGTGGGTATGGCCACCAACATTCCGCCGCACAACCTCAATGAGGTGGTGGACGCCTGTCTGCATTTGCTGCGCAACCCGCAGGCTTCGATCGACGAACTGATGGAAATCGTTCCGGCGCCCGACTTCCCGACCGGGGGCATTATTTACGGCATCAACGGTGTGAAGGACGGCTACCGCACTGGGCGCGGACGCGTTGTGATGCGCGCCAAGTGCCATTTTGAAGACATTGACAAAGGCCAACGCCAGGCCATCATCGTTGACGAATTGCCTTACCAGTGCAACAAGAAGACCCTGCAGGAACGCATGGCGGAATTGGTGCACGAGAAGAAGATCGAAGGCATCAGCCACATTCAGGATGAGTCTGACA
>CAZZLB010000504.1:0-2751 GCA_964654655.1 uncultured Rhodoferax sp.
TGGCCTGCGGCAAGTTTTTCAGGTTCTCCCACATCGCCCCGGCAAGGTTGCTCGCGCTGTTGCGCGCGTCCTTCCCCTGCGCTGTATCGCTGGTCAAGGTGGCCACCAAGTTGGCGGCGGCGTTGAACCCGGCCAGGAACTTCGCCCCGATCCCGCCCCAGTCAAAGGCGGCAATCTTGGCCCCCAGCGTCCCGATCAGCGTCGAAGCGGTCTGCAATGCCGGCACCAGGTACGCCAGCGCGCCCTTGCCGCCGTCGGCGAAGGCGTTGAAAATCGCGTCCTTGACGTTGCTGAAGGCCCCGGCGAAGGTCTTGCTCTGCCGCGCCATCATGCCGCCGAAATTGGTCTCGAAGTAAGTGATGACCGCGTCGAACGCCTGCTTGGTGTCGCTGATCAGCTCGCCGGACGCGGAGAACTGGACGCCCAGCGGCTTCAGCTTGTCACGGGTCACGCCCATCCGGGCCAAACTCTCGAACGCCTCGCCGCCGCGCCCGGCCGCCAAATAGTTCAGGGAGCGGACGACCTCGTCAAGGTCGCGCCCGAACGCGGACGCGGCGTCACCGGCTGCAGTCAGCGCGCGCTCGGAATAGATTCCGAACGCCTGCATCAGGTTGTTGGCCTCGATGACCTGCGGCAACTCAAACGGCGTCGAGGCTGCGAAGTCACGCAGGTAGGCGAGCCGCTTCTGCGCCTCGTCCGTGCCAAGCATGACCTCCAGCGTCACCTTGTACTGCTCCATCTGCGCCGCTGGCTGGATCGCCTTGTAGCCGGCATAGAGCGCGGCGGCGGCGGTGGCCCCGGCCCCGGCAAGCGCGCCAAACCCGAGTTTCACGGCCGACAGCGCGCCGCCGAAAACGGTCTTGATTACGCTCCCGACGCCCATGACCCCCGACACGATGCCGCCGAAAACGGCCTTGGCCGTTCCGCCCAAGCTGGCAAAGCCGGACGTGCCGGAGGTCAACGCCCCGCCAAGCCCGCCGCCGCCTGTGGAGAGTGACCGCAGGTCGGTGGTCAATCGCTTGACGGCCGCTTCTGCGGATGCGGTGTTGGCGGTAATCGACAGCGCTAGATTGTAGTTCTTGCCCATGCCGTGGGCGCGGGGGTCAACCGCCTAGCCCCGGCAAGTACGGGTGCTGCGCGGCCAAGGTGGCCCGGCGGCGGTGCGGCGACGGCCTCACAACGTCGATCACGCCCATCCGGGCCAGCATGCACGCCGACGGGTCGATGGCCGCTTGGTAGTGCCAGCGCTGGCGAAGCACGTTCGCCATGGCCGGGTCGCGCTTTGCGATTTCGCGCAGGTGCTTGTCCACCGCCTGCTTGGTGCAGCCCGACAGCCTGCCGATCTCCTTTAGGGTCATGCCGCCCACCCGGCCAAGGACGGCCAACAGCAAAAACGGGTTACCGCCGGTGCGCTCGGCAATCAGGCGGAACGATGCCGACACCATGGCAGCTGCGTCAGGCTGGTGGCCTGAGCTGGTGCGCTCCTCGGCTTGCTCCGCCTCTTCGGCTTCCATCGCTGCCACGTCGGGAGTTGGCGCCGGGTCGGCGACGTGCTCGCTGGCCCAGTCGTACTCGGAATAATGGTCGCCGCCGCGTCGTTGTGCCATTACAGCCCCCGGTTTTAAGGGGAATATAGCATGAGGCAGCAGGTTTGGCACAGTCCGCCGGAGGAATTATTCCGCAGGCGGCGCGGGCGGCGGCGTTTATGGCAGAAAAGAGAAGTCGTCACCTGGTTTTGGCTGCGGGACTTCTTCCTGCTCCTCATCAAACACGCCCTCGGTAAAAATAGGCAGAACTAGAGCGCGCCCGACGGCTATGGCCTCGCGCATTTTTTCAAAAAACAGAACTCGGCGCGGCGTGTCGCTTGGCTGTTCGAGGAAGTTGAAAAATGGGGAAGTGACGTCAATTTCGTATTCATCAAACTTTTGCGCGTACTCTTCCCACGTGTCCCGCTCTTTTTGTGTCAATCTCATGGCGTCACCTCTCCAAACATTGTACCACGTACAAACGCGTTTGTCAACGGGAACGCATTGCCGACCTCTTCCCAGCCGTTTATGATGGCGGTGTAGTGGGCGGCAAAAGCTTCCATCGCTGCGTGGTTGGCGTTTTTCTTGAAATATGCGGAGGAGTGCCCGGTTCCATATTTTCCGTCAGTCATTCCCGCGACTATATCGGCAAATGATACCGCTCTAAAGGTTGCGCTTTGCTCGCTATCTCCTGCGGCAATAAAACCGTCTTTCATTTGTTTTACTGTGTTGTAAATTTCGCCTTTTCCCCATTTTTTATGCCACACTCCGTCGCTATTTTTCGCTTCCGCTTCTTTCCAGTTCTTAAAATCTTCACTCATGGCCTCAGCGAGTTTTTTGTCTGTCTGCTTGGTCGTTACAGCCCCATTTTTATAGTGAAAATGATGGCCCGTTTCATGATGAAAGGCGTTTGCCGATCCGCTCCATGATCCGCTTTTTTTGTTCATGACAACTTTTCCCTCGTGCGGCGAATATGCCGCGTCTTTGCCGGTTGAAAAGTTAAGGTCTCCAATCGCAAGCACGACGCTTTCAGGAATCTTGTCTACCTCTTCGGCAAGGTGGGATAGCTTTGCCTCGTGCAGCTTCTTTTTTATCTCCATCCTCGCCAGCTTTATAGCGCCAGCAATCCTTGGCGGTGGATTCTCGATGTCTTTTTTTACCGCCGCTTTCAGCTCCGGCAACGTGGTCGGCTTGATGGGCGGCGGCTCTGCCGGCATGCCCCGCG
>CAZZLB010000505.1:0-2743 GCA_964654655.1 uncultured Rhodoferax sp.
ACAACCGAGCCAGCGGCAATATCCTCGCCAGCACGACGTATCCACTGACCCGGCTGCGCCTGCGCCTTGATGCATACGCGCTCGTCCGCCAGCGCCTCACAGTCCTCCTGCATCACGACCGCATCAGCACCTGGCGGAATCGGCGCTCCGGTAAAGATGCGGGCAGCACTCATTGGGTCGAGCGCCACGCCGGCACTGCCCGCCGCGATGCGCTGTGTCACCGGCAGCACCGTTGCCGTCGGTCGTAGATCCGCGCAGCGAACGGCGTAGCCATCCATGGAACTGTTGTCCTGCGGCGGTACGTGCAGCGCCGACACAATGTCCTGCGCCAGCACGCGACCGTCGGCATCAAAAGTGTTGACCACCTCCTGCTGCGTCAGCACGCTGGCATATTGCAGCAGTTGTGCCAGCGCCTCATCGAGCGGTTTGAGCGGCTGGCGTTGCATCACAGAGCGCCCCCGGCAAAGTGAACCTGCTTCATCTGCAGTGCTGCGCAATATAGGTCTTGATGGCATCAGGATCCGCTGCCATCGGAGTCACCCGCTTGGGCAAATCTTCGATGCCGTCAAACTGGCGTGGACGGTCAGGCTCGCGCCCCAGCGCTTCGACAATGGTGGCGGCAAACTTGATGGGCAGGGCAGTCTCCAGCACGATCATCGGCACGCCTGATTGCCGATGCTCGCCGGCCACTTTGAGCGCATCTGCCGTATGTGTGTCAATCAGTACGCCAAAGCGCTCGAATGTCGTTCGGATCGTGTTCAAGCGATCCGCGTGCGTGCTCTTGCCGCTCTCAAAACCGAAGGTCGATGCTGCCTTGCCAAAAGCGGGGTCGGCACTCAGGTCAAAGCGACCGGTCTGCTGAAGTTCAGCGCCAAACAGGTTTTTCAGGCGCGCGCCGTCGCGCCCCAGCAGGTCAAATACAAAGCGTTCGAAATTCGATGCCTTCGAAATGTCCATCGAGGGGCTGGATGTCTCGTGGGTATCGGCGCTGCTGCGCACCCGATAAACACCGCTGCGGAAGAACTCGTCGAGCACATCATTCTCGTTGGTAGCAACCACCAGCGTGGCAATCGGCAGACCCATCATGCGCGCCACGTGACCAGCGCATACGTTGCCAAAGTTGCCCGAGGGCACGGTAAAGCTGACTCGTTCGGAATTGCCCGTCGTGGCTTGGAAGTAACCGGCGAAGTAATACACGACCTGGGCCATCAGGCGCGCCCAGTTGATGGAATTGACGGTCCCGATTTTGTACTGGCGTTTGAAATCGAGATCGTTCGAGACCGCCTTGACCATGTCCTGACAATCATCGAAAACACCCTCCACCGCGATATTGTGGATGTTCTCGTCGAGCAGGCTGAACATCTGCGCTTGCTGGAACGGACTCATGCGTCCCGACGGACTGGTCATGAAAACGCGCACGCCCTTCTTGCCTCGCATGGCGTACTCGGCAGCGCTGCCCGTATCGCCGCTGGTGGCACCCAGGATGTTGAGCTGCTCGCCACGGCGCGCCAGTTCGAATTCAAAGAGGTTGCCCAGCAACTGCATGGCCATGTCCTTGAAGGCCAGCGTTGGACCATTGGACAGCGCCTCCAGGAACAATGGCGCCTGCCCAACCGGTGTCAAGGCGTCCTGTAACTGCGTCAGCGGGACGATTTGGGGCGTCCCGAAAATGGCTTGGGTGTAGGTCTTGTTGCAAATCGCCCGCAGGTCCGCGGCGGGGATATCGTCGATGAAGAGCGAGAGCACTTCAAAGGCCAGAGCGGCATAGCCGTCGTGCTGGTACACGGCGCGCCAGCGCGCAAGTTGCGTCTGATCGACCTGCGGGTAGTACTCGGGCAGGTACAAGCCCCCATCCGGCGCCAGACCTTCGAGCAGGATTTCACAAAAATGCTTGCGACCGGACACATCCTGTGCCAGTGCGCGCGTCGAACAGTACTTCATCAGGCCAGTTCTTCCTTGCGAATGCGTGTGATTGGTGCCAGCACCGTGGGCAGCAATTGCATCTGGGCCAGTGCGTTGTTCATATCGGCTTCGACGCAGTCGTGCGTGAGAATGATGAGATCGGTCTGGGTCGCGCCTTCGCCGCCCACTTCGTCGGCTTCACGCTGCAATACGGCGTCGATGCTGATGTTCAGCGATGCCAATATACCGGTCACCCGGGCGAGCACGCCGGCCTCGTCGGCGACACGCAGACGCAGGTAGTAACTGGTCACCACTTCGCTCATCGGCAGCACGTTCAGATCGCTCATGGCATTGGGTTGGAACGCCAGGTGCGGCACGCGATTGAGCGGATCAGCCGTATGCAGTCGCGTGATGTCCACCAGATCCGCAATCACAGCGCTGGCTGTCGGCTCCGACCCGGCTCCCTTGCCGTAATAAAGCGTCGTTCCAACCGCATCACCCTGCACCATGACGGCGTTCATGGCCCCTTCCACGTTGGCTATCAGGCGCTTGGTGGGCACCAGACTGGGATGCACGCGCAGCTCGATGCCAGCGGCAGTATTCTTCTTTGGATCGGCAGCGCGGCGCTTGGTGATACCCAGCAACTTGATGCGGTAGCCGAGTTGTTCGGCATAACGGATATCCGCCCCGGCGAGCTTGGTAATACCCTCCACATAGGCTTTATCGAACTGCACCGGAACGCCAAAACCGATGGCCGACATGATGGTGGCCTTGTGCGCAGCATCGACACCTTCGATGTCGAAGGTCGGATCGGCCTCGGCATAGCCCAGGCGCTGCACCT
>CAZZLB010000506.1:0-2739 GCA_964654655.1 uncultured Rhodoferax sp.
ATACCGGTCAGCGCGTCGGGCGACATGCTGACGCGTTCCTCGATGGCGATACGCACTTCGTCGGCCCAGTCGATGTCGTCCGGGCTCGACGTGACCAGCCCGAGTTTCAACGCGGTCGCACCATCGAGCGGCTGTCCGACAACTGCACGTACCGCAGCCAGCGGTGCCTGCTCGTCGTAAAAACGGCGCTGCAAGCGGCTTTGTCCGGTGACCATGGGGTACAGACCAAAATTCGCCTCGGTCAGCGCGATGCGCGGCGCCATCGCCGCTTCGTCGGGCAGCACGAACTGGTAACTGCGGTCGCAAGCCAGTGCCAGCTCCAGCAACGTACCGGCAAAGCAGGAGCCGGGTTCGATCAGGGCAAACAGGCTGCGTGACGAAACGTCGAGCCGGCTCAGCGTGCGGCGCAACAGGCCGATGGTCTCACGTACCAGCCAGTGGCTCTGATGCGCCCGCAGCGTTGCATCCATGGCCAGCACATCAGCCACCGCACCCTCGGTCTTGATCAGCCAGATGCCGGTGTCGAGTTCGTTGGTGCGCATGGACAGGATCGCATCCTCGAGTTCGCGGGCCATCTCCAGCGGGTACCAGCTGTCGCCGGCCGCCTCAATCGCGGCAATGTCGGTCGGTTGCGCGCCGTATGGCGCCTTGACGGTGAAGGTGGCGGCGCGCCGGGCGCGATCAATCTCTACCGTTACGTGCTTGTAGCGCAGCGCATCGGCTTCCAGCACGCGCTGCAGCGGATTCAGTGTCACACCCCGCGCCTGGGCCGGGCGGTCGCTGCCCTCTGCCAGTTCCAGCGCGCGTTGGCGCACTTTCTGCGCAAACACCGCCGGCTTGGCAATGGCATCAACCAGACGCCAGTTCAGAGCCTTCTCACCGCGCACACCTTCCACGTTGGTACAGAACAGGTCGGCCAGATCGTGGCGCACATGGCGCTTGTCGGTCACCCGCGTCAGACCGCCGGTACCTGGCAACACGCCTAGCAGCGGAACTTCTGGCAGGCTGACCGCACTGGAACGGTCGTCCACCAGAATGATTTCGTCACAGGCCAGCGCCAACTCATAGCCACCACCCGCGCACGCACCATTGACGGCAGCCAGGAATTTCAAACCGCTGTGGCGCGACGAATCTTCCAGGCCGTTACGGGTTTCGTTCGTGAACTTGCAGAAATTCACTTTCCAGGAGTGACTGCTGACACCCAGCATGAAGATGTTGGCGCCAGAGCAGAAGACCTTCTCCTTGGCACTAGTCACGACCACGGTTCGCACCTCCGGGTGTTCGAAGCGGATGCGGCTGATGGCGTCGTTCAACTCGATATCCACGCCCAGATCGTAGCTGTTGAGTTTGAGCTTGTAGCCCGGGCGCAGGCCGGCGTTCTCGTCGAAATCGGCTTTGAGCGTGGCCACCGGGCCATCAAACTCCAGTTTCCAGTGCCGGTACTGGGAAGGGTCGGTCTGGTACTCAACGCGGTTGTCAATACTCACGGGCAATTCTCCAAGGTAACACGCATAAAAGTGCATCAATCGACATCGATACACGCAACATAATGCACACTATAACAAGAAAATCGTTTTTGTGCTGGGACCCCAAAAGTTCATACCGACAGCTGTAAAAGGCGCCTGACCTGCTCGCGCAAAATCAGGAAGGTGGCGGCCAGCGGCTGGGCGCTGGTATCGATGCGAAGCTGCGCCTTGGCATAAAAAGCAGCGCGACCCGCCAAAATACCCTTCAAATCCGCCATCGCCTCCGGACTGGCCGCCATAGGGCGCAAGTCACCCTGTGCCATGACACGCTTCATATGGTCCTCAGGATCAGCCTGCAGCCAGACGGTGGAACAATGCGACAACAACTGGTTGAAGGTGCCGGCGTCCGACACCAAGCCACCGGGGATGGCGATCACCGCCTCGGGGTAGATCTGTATCGCTTCTTCCAGCGCACGGCGCTCATAACGCCGGTACGCGTTGATGCCGTACAGGGCCTGAATCTCTGAGACACTGCATCCGGCAAACTTTTCAATTTCGCGACTCAGTTCGACAAACGGGAAATCCAGGTCTTCAGCCAGCATCTGACCCAGCGTCGACTTGCCGGCGCCGCGCAAGCCGACCAGCGCGACGCAAGTGCTTTTCCCTGCTTGCGTACCACCCGTGCCAAGCATTTCGCCAATCATCACCCGCACACGCTGCAGCGTCACTTCGTCACGCTGGCCCAGCAGTTCGCGAATCAGCAGCCACTCCGGTGACGAACTGGTGACGTCACTCACCAGTTCACCGAGCGAGCACTGCAGGGCGCCAGCCACCTGCAACAGCACCAGAATGGACGCATTGCCAACACCGTATTCCAGGTTCGCCAGGTGCCGTTCGGAGACATCCGCCGCCAGTGCCAGCGCTTTGCGGGTCATGCCCCGGCGTGAGCGCAGGGCACGCACACGCTCGCCGAGTGCCGCCAGAAACGGGTTCTTCTCTGACGCTGCCGGCTCAGCTTGACCTGTCGTTAACCCTGATAAAGGCGATATCGTGCTTGACATGAAAGAGTTCAGTCTCTATTGTTCCCCCCTGCACAATAATTCATATTTGCCAGTTGTGCAAGCGATGGCACAAATAGACTCCGGATTCATTCAAATTAACTGGCGCGACCGCCCAGTGCAGGTCGAACATATCTGGCTTTCGCCGGAGCGCGTCGGACGACGCTCAGTGCCCCTTCGCCGACAGCGCCTCGTCGCGCTTGGGCGCGCGCAGC
>CAZZLB010000507.1:0-2724 GCA_964654655.1 uncultured Rhodoferax sp.
GTGGCGCCGATGCTGACCCGGATGATTCAGACTATCCAGCAAAGGATTACGAGGGGGAGTGGCTTCACGTAAACGATCATGGAAACGCCACTCTATATGTCCGCTCTCGGGATAATGACGGTAATGTCGTTGACGACGAAATTTGGTCAGTTTGCTAGTTTCTCGCGCCCCTACCCTTTCACCTGAGAGGGTAGCACGCGGGAAACTCCGCATAACCAAAGAAAATACAATGAAAATCACAATTAAACAGCTAATTGACAAAAGCAACCTCCCCGAATCCCTTATTCGCGCCGTAGTGCGTCAAATTGGAGGTTGGCAACAATTCACCGAATCTGCACCCGATATCGCCCGGCATGGTATTGATGGAGGCTTTTGTGGCTTCATCTATTACTCTGACACTGAGCCGTTCGCGGCACGCAATAAGGACTCCATTCTAGAACTAGCAAGCTCGCAAGCTCAGGAAATCGGCTATGATTCAACCTTGGCTATGATTCGAGGTTTCGGATGTTTCAAAGGCGATACGCTTTCGGATGGCGACTTGATGAGGGCGCTATGCCGGGGTCAGAATCCCAAAGAAGGACCCAACATCCTGAACGGCTTGGCTTGGTATGCCGGCGAGGAGGTTGCCCGCGCTTATGTTCAACTGACTGACCCAAACTTCTAACCTATATGCGCGACCTGATCCTCGAAACACTAGGTTTGGCAGTCCTGTTTGGGATTTTCCTAGCGAGCCTGGTTTTGCTATAATATGCACCCGACTAAACTCCTTTTTGCTTCCATCGCCCTAGCTCACATCCTTTTGCTAGTGGCATGGCGGATCACACACTAAACACACGCAAAGACAATGAACATTCAACCCACAGACATTTTGCCTAATGGCACTAAGGTAGCAGTGCACGGAAAACTTGGCACCGTAATCAGTCACGAGGAGGCATACGATCAATTCAGGCTTCCCATCGTCGTGCACGTTGTCAAATTTTACTCAGTCTATAGCCACACGACATGCGGGAAGCCTGTTTACAAGCCATGCAAAGGAACATCCCGCGTCAATTACTCATTCATTCAAACCCTGTAGCCTTTAGCGCAGGCTGCCGCGTGTCATTGTGGGGAGTCCCGGCCCCTTAGGCGCCACCGGGCAACAATTTAACACGATACCTTTATGAACAACCTCGAATTATTACACCAAGCCATGCGCGACCTTGAACAAGCTCGCCGCGATCAAGATTGGCTTATGGTCAACCTATATGCCTCCGCCGTAGCCAGGATTGCGCTACAAATCCACAACGACAAAGTATATGCGAAAATGCAAAAACCTCACCACGATTGAACTATGAAAACCATCCGAGTGCACTATATCAAATCCGGGAAACAATACGAGCAATACAGCTATGTGTCAGAGTCTGAATTCAGGAAAATAGCCGGAAAGCATACGGTTATATGCGCCTTCGAGGTTGACCGCTTCGGACAAGCAATCAAACAAGTTGCCTAAAACTTATGAACACACTCTCATTTGACGGATGCGGCATCAACGACAAGCGGAACGAATACGCCCCGCGAGTCGCCACATTTAGCCGGAAAACCTCCTCCGACTCGCATGATTACGCTAAAGAGTTTGGGCCGATGTTTGCAGCGGCTCCGGATATGCTCAAAGCCTTGCAAGCCATTCACGCGGCATTGATGTATTGTCCTGAGTATGGCGCATTCTTTACGGATGAAACCGGGTCAGCATACCCTGCCGGGACAACCTACCAACCGATGGCGCTTGCCCGTGAAGCCATTGCAAAAGCAACAGGAAAGGCACTATAATGGACATCTGCAAATGCACTTCACCTGACTGCCCCTCCCGTGGCGAGTGTCTCCGCGCTATATGCAAGCCTCATCCCAGACAATCCTACGCCTATTTTGACCGTCGGGGAGAGGATAGGTGTGACGATTTCATCCCGGAAGATGGTTCGGACGCCTATGATTCGATCAAAACGAAACGATACAATGAAGATGGGGAGGCTTGGCGATGAACCAACTCGACCTATTCACCCTCAAACGCGCTTGGATTGACTCTGCGGAGGCTCAGATTGCGCTATATGCACCCGGCACTCAATTCTCCTCCGATGCGGTATATGCCATTGTGGCGCCGCCAGAACACCATAACTGGGTTGGTTGTCTGTTCGCTCGCCTGTCGCGTCGGGGGAAACTCAAGGAGGTTGGCAGGATTAAGAGCTTGCGTCCGTCGGCTAACGGGAGGAAAATATCGCTATATGAGGTGCAACCATGAATGAACCAATTTTAACCCCAATGAGTGGCGAAGGCTGGGATGACCGCGCCAAGACCTTTAAGGAAAACCAGTGGGAGACTCGCCAACACGACCGAGGAGGTAGTTGGTGGATGAAACAGGCCGCGCTATATGCGGCCCAAAAGGAAAAGGAGAGACAAAATGAAAATTGAAGATGTCCGTATGCTGATGTTCTTCGACAATCGGATGCGTAACGCCGCGATGGAGTATCGCAAAGCCCTGTCAAATACTACGTGGGATAAAGACTTCGCCAAAAGTCTGGCCAATCAATGGCTTGATGCGGCAAAAGTGTGGCGTGATTCTAAAAACTGCGCCATGATTCGGATGTTCGGTAAAGCAACAAAATAACAAAACAAACACCATGCAATCAACAACAGTAGGAAAACTGGCGGCGGCCCTGTGCAAAGTTCAGGCCGAACTTCCTCCGGTCAAAA
>CAZZLB010000508.1:0-2712 GCA_964654655.1 uncultured Rhodoferax sp.
TGGTCTGCCTGTCGGGCGGCAAGGACAGCTACGGCCTGCTCGACATCTTGCTCAAGCTGCAGGCCAGGGCACCTGTCCGCTTCGAGCTGATTGCGGTCAATCTCGATCAAAAACAGCCCGGCTTTCCAGCGCACATCCTGCCCGAATACCTGAAGTCGCTCGGCATCGAGTTTCACATCGAGACACAGGACACCTACAGCATCGTGAAGAAGGTGATCCCGGAGGGCAAAACGATGTGCAGCCTGTGCAGCCGTTTGCGCCGCGGCATTTTGTACCGCGTTGCCGACGAATTGAAGATTACGAAGATCGCCCTGGGGCATCATCGCGATGACATGTTGCAGACTTTTTTTCTCAACATGTTCTTCGGCGGCAAGCTCAAGGCCATGCCGCCCAAACTGGTCAGTGACGACGGCGGCCACATCGTGATCCGCCCCCTGGCCAATGTGAACGAAAGAGACCTGACAAGCTGGGCGGCACATCGAAAGTTTCCTATCATTCCCTGCACGCTTTGCGGCAGTCAGGAAAACCTGCAGCGGCAGCAAATCGGCAACATGCTGCGTGAATGGGAGAAGAAAGACCCGGGACGCATCAAGAGCATGTTCACGGCGCTGCACAATGTAGTGCCATCGCACCTGATGGATGCAAAGCATCACGACTTCAGGAATATCCGCATTACCGGTGTGCCCAGCGAGGATGGCGACAAGGTTTTTGATGAAGAAGATTTTTCACCGCCAAGCCTGCCCGCCCTGCAGGCAGTGACGCTTTAGCCATGCAAGCCACCCGCATCATTGCCCTGCGCCATGGCGAGACCGCCTGGAATGTGGACACCCGCATCCAGGGCACACTCGACATTGAACTGAACGAGACCGGTCGCTGGCAGGCGCGTCGCGCCGCGCGGGCGCTGGCCAACGAGGAAATCGACGCCGTCTATTCAAGCGACTTGCTGCGCGCATGGGAGACGGCCTGCACGATCGCCAACGCCACTGGCAAGCAGGCGCAACCCGTGCAGACCTTGCGGGAACGCGGCTTTGGCATTTTTGAAGGAAAGACCTTTGTCGAAATTGAAGCCGCCTGGCCCGAGCAGACGCAGCGCTGGCGCCAGCGTGATCCACTGTGGAGACCCGAAGGCGGTGAGTCGCTGCTGGAACTGCGCCAGCGCATTGAGCAGACGGTGCGCGCCTTGGCCGAGCCGCATCAGGGCGAGCAAATAGTGCTGGTCGCGCACGGTGGTGTGCTCGACGTTCTTTACCGCCTCGCAACCCGACAGGATTTACAAACACCGCGCAGCTGGAATCTGGGTAATGCGACCATCAACCGGCTGCTCTGGACGCCTGAGGGCTTGAGTCTGGTGGGCTGGGCCGATACCCGGCATCTGGAAGATGACGAGGCACTTGATGAAACCAGCGCCTGACCCGGCATCACCAAGCTCACTCGGCCGGATGGAATCGCTGTTGATTGCATCGGCCGTGCTGACGATTCTGAGCAGTGTGCTCGGCCTGCTGCCGCTGCACTTTGTCTGCAAGCCCCTGACAATGCTCATCGCCATGGCTTGGGTTTACCTGCGCGCGTCGCAGGTGCGCGCGCTGGAGCGCTTTGACTGGCTGCTGATGGCAGCGTTGGCGGCAAGCATGGCGGGTGATGTATTTCTGATGCTGCCCGGGGGCTACTTCATTCCGGGACTGGCGTCCTTTTTGGTAGCGCACCTTTTCTACATCGCTTTGTTCCGCCAGGGCATTGGCTGGTTTCCAAGCGCTCGCGCACTGCTGCTCACGCTGGGCGTGGGCGCTGCCATGTACGCCTGGGTCTGGGTTGGTCTGACGGACCTGGTTCTGAAAGTGGCGGTGGCGGCCTACGTCGGCGTGATTTCGCTGATGGTGGCACAAGCCATTGGACGCTCCACCGTACTGCGCGACACAGGCTCCAGGGCGGCGGCACTGGGTGCCTGCGTTTTCATGCTGAGTGACTCGCTGATCGCCATCAATCGCTTCGTGCAGCCCTTGCCGATGGTGTCATTGTGGGTACTGACGACCTATTACGCGGCACAGTTCCTGATGGTGCGCAACGCCAGGAGGCCTGGCACCCACTGATCAGGCGTCAAACAGTTCGCTGTCGCGACTCGGTGGTGTGACACCCAGGTGCCGGTAGGCGGCCAACGTGGCAATGCGGCCACGCGGCGTGCGCTGCAAATAGCCTTGCTGGATCAGATAGGGCTCGATGACGTCTTCAATCGTCTCGCGTTCTTCACCGATGCTGGCAGCGATATTGTCCAACCCCACCGGGCCGCCGTCAAAACGATGGATCACGGCTTCCAGCAGCTTGCGGTCCATCAGGTCAAAGCCCTGCGGATCAACATCGAGCATGGCCAGCGCACGGTTCGCAATATCCAGCGTGATCTGGCCTGCACCTTTCACATCCGCATAGTCGCGCACCCGGCGCAGCAAGCGATTCGCAATGCGCGGCGTACCGCGAGCGCGCCGTGCAATCTCGAAACCACCCTGGTCATCGGTCGGCACCTTGAGCAAACCAGCGCTGCGTTTGACGATGCGCGCCAACTCCTCGGGCGAGTAAAACTCAAGCCGCGCCACGATGCCAAAGCGGTCACGCAGCGGATTCGTCAGCATGCCGGCGCGCGTGGTGGCACCAACCAGCGTGAAGGGCTGCAGATCGAGCTTGATGGAACGCGCGGCAGGCCCTTCGCCAATCATGATGTCG
>CAZZLB010000509.1:0-2692 GCA_964654655.1 uncultured Rhodoferax sp.
GTCACACCCAGCTCCAGGCTGTTGGCCAGCGCAACCACGGTTTTGGCAATGGCGGCATCGTCGGCATCGACCAGGATGTCGCGCACAAAGCCCTGGTCGATCTTGAGCTGGTCCAGCGGCAGGCGCTTGAGGTAGGCCAGCGAGGAGTAGCCGGTGCCAAAGTCGTCCAGCGCAAAGCCCACACCCCGCGCCTTGAGGGTCTTCATCTTGGTGATGACGTCTTCCATATTGGTCACCAGAATGCTCTCCGTGATTTCGAGCTTGAGCAACTCGGGGCGGGCACCGCTGCGCTCCAGGGCGTCGATCACCTGCTCGACGAAGTCGGCCTGGCGGAACTGGCGCTCGCTGACGTTGACGGCCATGCCCAGTTGCGCTGTTGCCGGCGATGCGGACCACAGAGCAAGCTGCTTGCAGGCGGACTCCAGCACCCAGCGGCCTATGGGCAGGATCAGGCCGGTCTTCTCGGCCACGGGGATGAATTCGCCCGGAGACACCATGCCGTGCATCGGGTCATCCCAGCGCAGCAGGGCTTCGACGCCCGTGACGTGCTGCTGCGCATCCACCTGCGCCTGAAAGTACAGCAGGAACTGATTTTTCTGCAGCGCCAGACGCAAGGCCGCTTCAAGTGCCACCCGGGCGGCAATTTCGACCTGCATGCGCGGATCAAAAAAGCGCAGTGTGTTGCGTCCACCGGCTTTGGCCTGGTAAAGCGCCAGGTCGGCACGAACCAGGGGTTCGTCGACGCTCTCCGGGTGCTCGCCAAAGAGGGTGATACCGATGCTGGCGCTGCCGTAATGCGTTGACTGGTTCAGTTCGTAACTCTGGTTCAGCGTGGCCAGTATCTTTTGTGCCACGGCCTCTGCCTGCGCCGCCGCGTCCAGTTCCTGTGCGCTCAGGTTTTCCAGCATCACCACAAATTCGTCGCCACCCAGGCGCGCCACGGTGTCGCCTTCGCGCACGCAAGTGCTCAGGCGCCTGGCCACCTGTTCGAGCATCTGGTCGCCATGGTGATGACCCAGCGTGTCGTTGAGTGCCTTGAAGTCGTCCAGATCAATCAGCAGCAGCGCGCCCCGGCATTGATGGCGTTCACTCGATGCCATGGCCTGCTGCAGGCGCACGGTCAGGTGGCGACGATTGGGCAGGTCGGTCACCGGATCGGAGAAGGCCAGGCTCTGGATCAAGCGCTCGGCGTCCTTGCGTTCCGAAATGTCACGGGTCATGGACAGCACCACCTGTTCGCCGCCCAGCGTCATCAGCTGCGACGACATGAGACCGGTCATTGTCTTGCCGTCCCTGGTCACAAAATCGGCCTCCAGATTGCGGCAGTAGCCGTCCTTTTGCCAGGCATCGATCATCCGCTGGCGGGCTTCCTGGTGACGCCAGATGTGGATGTCAGCCGAGGTTTTTCCAATCACCTCTTCCTGGCGCCAGCCCGTCATGCGGAGAAAGCTCTCGTTGACGTCCAGATAGACACCGTCGGACAGGCGGTTGAGCGTGATGGCATCAGGGCTGGTCTGGAAAGCGCCGCGGTAGCGCTCTTCGCTCAGGCGCAGTCCGTCTTCGCGATCCTTGAGCGTCAGCAGCAAGTCGTTGAAGCTGGTGATCAGTTGCCCGATTTCGTCGTCGCGGTTCACTGGCAAAGGCTGAGCCGCTTGTTTGTTCGCAGCCAGCGCGGTCAACTGCGCTGCGGTGCTCTGCAGCGGCTCGAGTTGCTGCCTGAGCAGCCACCACATCAGGGCGCCGGCCAACAGGCTCAGCAGCGCAGCAGACCACAGCATTTTTTGCTGGGTCGATCGGATCGGGGCAAAGGCTTCAGCGGTGGGCAGTGACGCCGTGACGTACCAGGCTGCGCTGGGCATGACCTTGTTGCTGACCAGTACCTCCTGCCCGAGTGGGTTGACCAGCACGGCGGTGCCCTCAAACCCTTGCAGAAAGCGGTCGATGGCGGGCAGCACGCCGGGTGCCGGCAGGGTTTCCATGATGCGCCGCTTGTCCGACGCAGTGATCACCAGACGCTGCTGAGGCGCAACCAGCAGATAGCCACCGGTATCGCCATAGCGGCTGTTCATCAGGTGGTCCAGGAAGTTGGGCTTGCTGAGGTCAATGGCGCCGACCAGCGCGCCGATCACCTGGCCCCTGGTGCTGCGTATAGGCACGGCGATGCCGAACACCGCCGCCTTCAGACCCTTGCCTACGTGCACCTGGCCAATGCTGGAGACGCCCTGTCTGAGTGCAGCGGCAACGTGATCCCGGTCCATGTAATTGAGGCCTACGCGGCCGGACCCAGCCGGCGCCGACGCGATGGCCGTGCCGTCCGGGCCGACCACGTAGGAGCCGCCACTGAACAGGAGTGGAATGACCGGACCTCTTTCGATGGTTGCTTGCAGCGCAGCGGGCTGGCCCATGAGCTGCGGACTGATCACGGCGGCGACCGCTTTCAACGCCATGGTGCGCAGCCGCAACTCGTCGTCGAACTGCTCAGCCATCAGCGCCACGGTGGAGCGCTGCTGTTGACCCAATTGCTCGATCATGTTTTGCTGCATGACGCGGCTCGCGACATAGGCCAGCGTCCACAAACCGACGACAAAGATCACAAGCGTAAAAAAAGTCAGGCGGGTTTTCAGCGAGCGCCAATGCAGGAGTGCGGTGGTGATCATGGCAGATCACACTGTAGCGCATTAGCGCAGTCTTG
>CAZZLB010000510.1:0-2692 GCA_964654655.1 uncultured Rhodoferax sp.
GGATCGAGGTCCACAGGCGCCGGTAAGCGGCGTCGCGCAGCAGGTCTTCGGCCGGCAAGCGGGGCATCTTTTGCCACAGGCTGAACCAGATTTGACGCCCGGCGCGGAGAGCTTCTAGCATGGTATTTCCGGGGCAGTCTGGCGCACCGGGTCAGGGACGGAAGCGCCCGATTCTAGGCGCTTCGCATGGCGAACAGGCTTGACCGGTCTGCGCCGCGCCCAGTAGACTTTTGACATGGCACAGCCCTCTTCTTCTGCGTCGGACCCCATGCCGCCCCGACCTGCAGCCCGACTTTGGAAACCACCATTCCGATGGGCGGCGCACGTGTATTTCTATGCCAGCCGTGACACCACAGGGTGCGGCTTTGTTGACGATGCAGCGGACAATCATTTCCCGGCGACGCCCTTGATCGGCCTTGCCTGGCATCTCGCTGGCGGTACCGATCTGATCCGGATCGGCAACCAGGAGGTCTGCCTCGAAATGCCCAGGCAGTCAGTCAGCGGGCGGCACGATGCACCCATTGTTTGTCGGAATCGCGGTGATCTTCATCTCTTTACCATCGCGATGTACCCCGACGCTTTTGCCGCCATTTTCGGCGTGTTGCCAGGCACTCTGGCAAATCGGGTGATCGACGCAGAAAAAGATCTGCCTGAGCCGGGAGCCATGCTGTTCCGGGTCATCGCTGCAGCGCCGAACGACGAAGCACGCATCGTGGCTTTCGAGGATTTTCTCGACAGGCATACCGGCAATTTTCGCGGGTCCCTCTGGACAGCTGTCACCCGCGCCAGCAGCCGCATTTCCGTTGCCCTGCTCGCTCGCATGCTTTCTCTCGGCCACCGCCAGGCCTTGCGTGTCTTGCAGCACAACATGGGTTTTGGCGTTGGCGAATTGAAGAAACAGGCCCGCCGCGAAATCGCCTATGAACATTTTGCCGCTAAAGCTCAAGATAGAGGCGCCGTCTCGATCGCCGACATTGCCGCCGACTCAGGCTACGCAGATCAGTCCCACCTTTCACGCGAGTGCAGATCCGTCACCGGCCGGAGCTTCGGACAACTGCTTGCCGATATCGAAACCATGGAAGCCGACTGGCTGTACCGCGCCTTCATGCGCCCGGAGTCCCGCTAGCGAAGTGCCTGCATTGCGCCTCGGCATCCCTGGAACGCACTATTCGAAAGTCAACGTTTGACCGTTGAGCGAAAGAATGATCTTGAAGCCTTGGGTGTTGCCGGATGTGTCAATCTTGTAGCAGATGGATTCACCGGTGCCTGGACTTTTTGCACCCGTGGCCGTGATGGACGAGTTCATGCAGGCCCACGCCAGCAAGAGCCCGGCCGACTCGAGCGACCAATGGGTAACGCTGCTTGCCAGCGTGCTGACCATGGTACTGTCTGCAAACCTGGTGCCGTAGCTCAGCAAACCGCTTTGCCCTGGCAGCGCAAGCGACGGCAGCGCCTGCTGGTTTGACGCTACATCAACATTTCCGAGGGTGAGATTGAGTCCGCCAAGGGGGCGAAACGGAATGAGATCAAAATAATCCGTCAAGCTTGATCCGGCAATACGCAGCCCATTCCTGGTGATCGTCGTCGTGTAGTTCAGTGTTGATGCCAGCTGACCTCCAAACACTTTTTGGGCTCCTGGCTCCGAGTGCCAGCTGAGCTCGTAAACATCCGTACCAGATGTGGCGTTGAGCGTGTAGTCGTGCTTGCTTTGCAGGAAGGTGCTCACGGCAGAAGCAAACGGGAAGCTTGGATTGGTAACGCTGAGATTGACGCTGGGTCCAACAGACAGAGTGGTATTGACGCCACCGCCACAAGCTGCCAATGACAGCGTCAAACCAGCGTACACGGCCTTCAATGCTGTTTTCATCATGATTTCCTCCTGGATCGGTTGAAAGAGACGCTTTGAGTCAAAGCTGGTCGAAATTCTCCGGAGGCAAGAGCTATGCGTCTTGAACGAAAGTGACATTCTTGACCCCCTTTATCGCTGGCGGTGGCTGTTTGCGTATGATCCGGACATGAGCCCCACCCAGTCCCGTCCCGAGCGCGGCCAGCAACACCAGCGGCAGAGCGAAGTGGTGGGCGCGTTGCTGGCGGTATTGCCGCGCCACGCGCTGTTGTGGCACGACGAAGACACCACACCCTATGAATGCGACGGCCTGAGCGCTTACCGGCAACGCCCATTGGCGGTGGCACTGCCCGAGACCGAGACCCAGGTGCAGGCCGTGTTGCGCGCCTGTCATGCGCTGGAAGTGCCGGTGGTGGCGCGCGGTGCCGGTACCGGACTGTCTGGCGGTGCGATGCCGCATGCCTTTGGCGTGACGCTGTCGCTGGCCAAGTTCAACAGAATCGTCCAAGTCGATCCGCTGAGCCGTACCGCCGTGGTGCAGTGCGGCGTGCGCAACCTGGCGATCAGCGAAGCGGCTGCGCCGCATGGTCTGTACTACGCGCCGGACCCGTCGAGCCAGATTGCCTGCACCATAGGCGGCAACGTGGCCGAGAACGCCGGCGGCGTGCATTGCCTGAAATATGGGCTGACGCTGCACAACATCGTCAAGGTCCGCGGTTACACCATGGAAGGCGAAGCGGTCGAGTTCGGCTCCGACGCGCTGGATGCCGCCGGCCTTGATTTGCTGAGCGTGGTGATTGGCTCGGAGGGCATGCTGGCCGTCATCACCGAAGTGACGGTCAAGCT
>CAZZLB010000511.1:0-2672 GCA_964654655.1 uncultured Rhodoferax sp.
GTGAATATGCCAACCGATACAGCATTTCTCCGAATTGAATTTTTGATCTTGGTGTTCATGTCATTCATTGCCCCCGGTTTAATTTATGTGCATATTCTTCGCAATCCAAAACACAAACGCGCGCATGTGCTCGCCCTGGGTTTCTGCTTGGTCTTGTTATCGGGCTTGGATGTCATTCTATTGCAATCCTTAGAAAGCGTCGCCAGCCAAACGACCGACTTGATGGACGATCTTGTTTTTGCGTCTGAATACTCACTCGCGTTATACATCCTGCCGCTAGTCTCGGCGGCGCTCGGCACAGATCTGTTGTCGCATGTGATTACATCGCATTTGG
Source organism: uncultured Rhodoferax sp. (assembly GCA_964654655.1). GTDB lineage: Bacteria > Pseudomonadota > Gammaproteobacteria > Burkholderiales > Burkholderiaceae_C > Rhodoferax. The sequence continues at coordinate 335 of CAZZLB010000511.1, forward strand.
TGATTTCGGAACATCCGCAAGATAAGAAAGAATGATTTCCACCCTCGTGTGGTGACACTCCGCGTGGTCTAAAGACCAGCGGCTTCTAGGGACTGATGACCGAGGTCTGCCCTAGCCACGTGCGCCGTGTCCCGGCGACTACTACGGTTATCAAAACACCGTAGATACTTGGTGGCGGTTGGAATCACCCCGCCATACGTTCCAAACAGAATATGGCTTTCCTGATTGCACGCTCCGACCGCATCGCGTGGCGCGACAAACCCACACGAAGGACACCGATAATTCCGTCCTTGGGGTTTGTGGCGGGCGCCGCACCGTGGGCACGTTTGCGAGGAATAGGCTTCACTCTGCCGTTTAAGGGTGATTCCCTCGGCCGAAAGTTTGTAGGTGAGATACTCGATCTGTTTGCCGTGAGACCAGTTACTGATTTTTTGCTGGCTCTGGCGATTCAGGCGTTTGCCCTTGGCAATGTCTCGAATATCGCCCACCACGACCTTACGGGCGTTTTCAGCAACCGCGTGATTGACGACGGCGCGGGTAATCTTGTGTTCAAGGTCCCGCCGTTGGCGTTCGTTCTTCGCCAGGAATTTGTTCTTGCGGCGTTGCAGGCGTTTCCACGAACGCGAGCGTTTCACCTTAGCGGCTTGTTTGCGTGAAAGAACGGCAAGCCGTTTGTTGCGATAACGATTGAGGGAACGGAGTTGGCGGGCGGTGACAATGAGCACGTGCCCTTGTTCGTTGGCAATCGCCATGGGGTGAATCTCCCCCAGGTCGATAGCTAGGCTCTGGTTGCCTGTCGGCGTGTGGGGTTCCACGCCATCTTCAACCACAAGATGCCAATCATACTTGCGCGCGGAGACGTTGTAGACCAGACGCATTTCGCGAAACGCATTGGCAGACAACGGTTTCAGGTTTTCCGGCAACTCAACCGGAATCGGTTCGAGCCTTCTTGCACGTGCCAGTAGCAACTGGCCCTCTTGCAAACGGATCCCCGTGTTCTTCCAAATCGTCGTGCGATAGAACTTGCGTTTGTAGGGATACTTGCTACCCAGGTTCCGATTGACCTTGGCCGTCTGGCACGCCTTGTAGAATCCTTGTTGCGCCGCATCACGGCTATGGGCGTGCAGAGGAGTACCGTTCAGAGCATCGCCCAAACGTTCGGATGCAGAAGGCGATAACCAAGTTCCGGTGCGTCGATAGACGCGATAATGCCACACCAGGGTTTGGGTGTACAGGCGTCCACTCTCGCGGTTGAGTGCATCTGCCTCGGAACGATCCAGTTTGCACGGAAATTGGTGGGTCCGAATCATGGGCGACTCGGTTTCCCAGGAAACGGACGTAGTTTCATTTCAAGCCGAACCTGGGAGGCAATTGAAACAAATGTTCTTTTCATGGCGCCACTATACCATACCGATGTCGTTCGTGTCAAGAGTTTGTACGCTCACTTCGCGGGACAGGCTAAAGCCGTCGAGAAGGCCGCCTAACCGCTGCCGCTCAAGCGGCGCGGCTTGCGGCGGTCTAAATTCGGTCAATCGATGTTAATCCGTAGGGCAGGGTGCGTGCCAAGTCAGCAGGGCGATAGAATAATCAGGTCAAAAGCTTGATCTAAATTAGCCGCATAATGACGACGTGCTTCCGGCACACTTCTGAAAGCTTGCCGGTCTAACAAACCCAATACCAAATTGTTTATCACCGCCATTGCCTGCGGAGCGGTGCCCATACGTATATGATACCAATCCTCCCGCATCGTTTGATCGCGGCGATAATGCAAGCGGTTCTCAATCGCCCAGTGTCCGCGCACAATCTCCAGCAAGCGTGCCGCGTCAGCTTCCTGCGCCGTCAAACTGGTCACGCCATAAACCACTTCGTGCATGATCCGCCCATCGGCGATTCGCTTAAAATGCCGTTCCAGTTGGAAGACCTGCTCCGCGTAGGGCCAGTCCCCATAGCCCTTCAATTCGGTACTCGCGATCAAGGTGCGCTGCTCGATGCGACCATGCCCTTTCTCAATCGTCTTCGTCGGACGAAAATCATGGGTGGCCGGACTAAACCCTTTCACGACCGTCTCGCCGGCAAAGAGCGTCTTGAGATCTTCGACCATCTGGGGTTGATTGTCTTTCAAGGTCCACACGTAATCGCCCTGCGCTTCGACGATCTGGCGCGACAACTCGCGTTGAGCCAACAGAGCGTCCCCCGTGATGATTTTGCCTTGTAAATCAAGGGCTTTCAGCAGTTGCGCCGAGGCGGGAATCTCATTTTCCTTGGAGGCAACCTCTACCTAAGCCAAGACCCAGCCTTCCGCGGGAAGATACGCGGCTAAGAGATGAACACCGCGCGT
>CAZZLB010000512.1:0-2656 GCA_964654655.1 uncultured Rhodoferax sp.
AGGTCCGCCTCCTGCCGAGCGCGGCTTCACCCAATGGCCTCGTCGGTGATCAGGGGGCGCTGCACAGCCGCCAGCGGCGCATCCAGAGCAAAGCCGGCAGCGCGCACCGCCTTGACGGCTGCGGCCAGCGCTTCCCACACCTTGGCGGCGACTGCCGCATCGTCCATTTTCAAACCAGTCGGGGTGCTGACTGGCTGCGCGGGGTCGAAGCCAAGGCGGTAAACACCCGGCACGCTGCGTGCTGTTCGCCAGAACTCCCGGAACAGGTGCGCTCCGCGCGATTCGAGCTTGTTGCTGCGGTCCCAGCCTCGCAGGGCCGCGCAGCCATCCTGCGCCTCTGCCGATGGAGCGTTGGCGCAGGCCGCCAGCAGGTCGGGAACAATGACGCCAGCCATGAAGTTGCGATTCTCGAAAAGCTGGCCCTGTACAGCTTCGGGCGTCACCTTGCCACGAGCGAGCAGTTCCGGAATTTCGGTGAGGCCGGCACGGGTGCGCGGGCGCGAAAGGCTCGCGTCGCCGACCAGAGGCGAGATGCCCGACCACTTCTGTTGCGGATGGGTGTAGACGAAGCTGTCGTTGCTGTTGTGCACCCAGTCGCTGCGCACGACGGTGGGCATGCGCTCGAACGGAATGAGTCCTGGCACCGGGGAGGCCGGGTCGCGGCGCCAGTCGCAGTCGCTCCTGGATCCATCGAGCACCACCAGGCCCGCGCCCGGCAGCAAGGCGGCCGCCGGTTTGCTCGGTGCACAGCGCTGCAGCTGTGCGGCATCGACGTCAGGCACGACCGACACGTCAGCGTAGAGTGCGTTGCCGTGCCGGTCTGCCGCGAGGGTGTTGACCCAGGGGGTTCCGATATTCTTCATCGCATCGCGCAGTTCCTGCACATTGCGGGCGCGGGCAAAGCCCAGGGAGGAATCGGTTGCCCGCACGTTGCCAAGATTGGCGTCCTTGATGGCGTAGGCGGTCTTGGCAGTCCAGTTCAGACCGGCGCGCGGAACCACCAGCACCGGGCCCCAACGGGTTGACCAGACGGTCGTGGTCTTGGGCTGCAGGCTACCGTCAGCGCCACGCACCTGGATACTCAGACTGCGCGAACTCATCTTGACCGGCTGGCCATCAACCATGTAGCTGGTCGGGTCGCCTGCAGCCAGCGTCAGCTCGTGCAGGGTAAAGCGTTTGCCGGTCGAGACGGTGTGCGACCAAGCCACATCCTTGTTGAAGCCAATCGTCACGTTGGGAAAGTTGCCGATGCCAACGCCCATGACGTCCAGGTTGCCCGGGATGGTGAGATGGACCTGCCAGAAACGGTTGACGCCAGCCCATGGAAAGTGGGGGTTGCCCAGCAACAGGCCACGACCGTTGGCGGTGCTGTCCTTGCCAAAGGCCCAGGCGTTCGAACCCAGCGGTGAATCGAGCAGGCCTGCTTCGCGCATGGCGTCTGCAGCGTCAGCAAGATTGGCGGGTGCTGCAACAGCCGCTGTGGGTGCCGGCGGACGTGCACCCAACACCGCATCGGCCAAGGCTGCAGTGGCGGCCTGGACATCGGTCAGTTCAGCCTGGCGGCGGAACTCGGCCAATGTCATGGGCTTGACCCAGGGCTGGCCATTGCAGGCTGCTGGCAGCTTGCCGGCATGGTCGCTCAGGTAACGGTTGTAGCCGTCCACGGCACCCCGTGCCAAGGCCAAAGACTCGGCACTGGCGTTGGCGCTCCAGGCTCGCTCCAGCGCCGCATCGTCCATGTGGGCTGCAATAAAGAAGTCGACTTGTTCATTGGGCAGCATGCGGCGGGCCAGAAGTCCCGGTGTCGCGCCACCAAAGTAGCGTGAGCGCTCGCCGCGCACGGTAACCAACTGGTTGGCGGTCAGGCAGACGTTGTCCTGCGCGTAGGCGTAGGCCATGGCGTAGGCCAGGGTCTCGGGGTCGGGTGCGCTGATGTGTGGCACGCCGTTGGCAGTGCGCACGATGGTGGCGGTCCGGGCATCCGATGCACCTGCAGGACTCGCGCCGGCTGTGAGCAATACCGCAGCGGCGATGGGGATCATCCGGATGGCAAGAGGGAAGGCCGATGGTGTTGTGTGCCGGGTCATAGGATTCCTCGTCGATTGATGGCTGGCGGTGTCACATGGTAGGGGAATTTGCCTGGCTCGCCATGGGTGTTGTCCCTTACCGGGTCGCCTTCTGGCTGGTTTTGATCTTGCGCAATAAAGGGCGAAAAAGATCAAAATGATGAACATCATGCTCATGTGTGGTCATAATATTGGAATTAATCGCGAATATTGGATCGAATTGATCGTTTGTAATCCTCGTGTCTGAACGCAATTCAGGCATGGGTGAGGGGACGCTGCCCTGAAGGAATAAAGATGGCCAAAGTCGACGAAATCACCAAGGAATCCTGGGTTCTGAGCACCTTTCCACAGTGGGGCACCTGGCTCAATGAAGAGATCGAGCGCGAGGTCGTCAGGCCCGGTACCTTTGCCATGTGGTGGCTGGCCTGCACCGGTATCTGGGTCAAGTCCGAGGGCAACACCAACATCTGCATCGACCTCTGGTGCGGCACCGGCAAGCGCAGCATGAAGAACCCGCTGATGGACGCGCACCACCAGATGGCGCGCATGACCGGTTGCGTCAAACTGCAGCGCAACCTGCGCGTCTCACC
>CAZZLB010000513.1:0-2647 GCA_964654655.1 uncultured Rhodoferax sp.
CAGAAGACCTTGATCTGGCCATGGCGCAACAGTGGCTGCGCCTTGCAGATCTGAGCGAAGTCGCACGTTACACAAGAGCCTGGCGCTCGGTTGGGCGGCGTGATGAGCGCAATACGCAGCTGAGCACGGTCCTTGGCGTTGGACAGGAACTTGACCGGCTGACGCGAACACGCGGCTTGCGCATGATGCTCAAGATGATGCGCAAGCCTGCGAATCTGGCGGGTATGGGGTCCTTGCAACAGTTTCTGGAGTCTGGCTTCGACACTTTTGCCGACATGGCGCACCAAGGTGATGGGGCACACCATTTTTTGGCCACAGTACGAGAGCGTGAAGCCGATTTGATTGACGATCTGTTTAATGCCAGCGCTGTCACCTGCGAGACGAAATTGGCTCTGTTACTGGGGCAAGCCCGGTAGCAGCGCACGCTACTCTGGCCTGAAAATAGGTACAAAGGAATTGCTATGGAAAGAATCTGGCTCAAGAGTTATCCCCCGGGCGTGCCACATGAGGTGCAGCCGGACGAGTATCGGTCGCTGACACATCTGCTGGAGGAGTCGTTTCAGAAAAATGCAGCCAGCCCGTTCGCTGTTTGCATGGAAAGCTGGATGAGTTATGGCGAACTTGACCATTTGTCTGCAGCACTCGGATCCTGGTTGCAGAGCAAAGGGCTGGAACCGGATGCACGGGTGGCCATCATGCTGCCGAATATTCCGCAGTTTCCGGTGACGATGTCGGCTGTGTTGCGCGCCGGCTACACCTGCGTGAACGTCAACCCGCTTTATACCGCGCGTGAATTGGAGCACCAACTCAAGGACTCTGGCGCCACGGTCATTGTGGTATTGGAGAATTTCGCCGCAACACTGGAAGAAGTGATTGGCAACACGCCTATCAAACATGTGGTGGTTGCATCGATGGGCGATCTGCTCGGGTTCTGGTACGGCAGGTGGATTACCTTTGCCGTCAGGCACCTGGCCAAGATGGTGCCAGCCTACAAGCTGACGCTGGCGGATGACCAATCTGCCACTTCCTTCAAGCAAGCACTGGCGCAAGGTGCAGCAAGGCCATTCAAGTCAGCGCCAACTACGCTTGATTCCATCGCCTTCCTTCAGTACACCGGCGGCACCACCGGCGTGAGCAAAGGAGCCGTGCTGACGCACCGCAATGTTGTGGCCGCGGTTTTGCAGGCGGAGGCCTGGTTTTCACCGGCGCTTGAACGTATTGGGGACATACGGAAAAGCAACAGCATTGCGGCCCTGCCGCTGTATCACATCTTTGCGCTGACGCTGTCTTTGTTGTCCATTCGTTCGGGCTCGCTCCTGACGCTGATTCCGAACCCAAGAGATTTTGCGGGCTTTGTGGCAACGCTCAAGAAGAGGCCTTTTCATTTGTTGCCAGCAGTCAACACACTCTTCAATGCGCTGCTGCAACATCCGCAGTTCAAGTCGGTGGATTTCTCCAATCTCTGCGTTTCGCAGGCCGGCGGCATGGCAGCGCTCGCTGGTACGGCCAAGCATTGGATGGAAGTCACGGGCTGTCCGATGGTGGAAGGTTGGGGCATGAGCGAGACCTGCGCCATCGGGACCAACAACCCGGTCACGGCAAAAGAGTTTTCGGGCTCCATTGGTCTGCCGCTGCCAAGTATCGACATCGCCATCAAGGATGACGACGGCAACTCACTAGCACAGGGTGAATCGGGAGAAATCTGCATCCGGGGGCCCAACGTCATGACTGGCTATTACAAGCAACCCGGAGAGAATAAGCACGCGTTTACACCAGACGGCTTTATGCGTACTGGCGACATTGGCATCATGGATGAGAACGGCTACACGAAGATTGTGGACCGCAAGAAGGACATGATTCTTGTCAGCGGCTTCAATGTATTCCCAAGTGAGTTGGAAAACGTGATTTCACTTTGCGATGGTGTGCTGGAATGCGCTGTGATTGGAATCCCGGATTCGAAACAGGGAGAGGCAATCAAGGTGTTTGTTGTCAAAGACAGCCCTCATTTGTCGGAAGAAGATGTGGCGAAGTATTGCCAGCACAATCTGACTGGCTACAAACGGCCAAAATACATCGAGTTTCGCGACGAGCTGCCAAAGTCGAATGTTGGCAAGGTGCTTCGAAGGGAATTGCGGGTAGGAAAGTAATTGACCAAGAAAAACGCCCCATCGACTGATGGGGCGTTTTCGGTTTAATAGCCTGACAATGTCCTACTTTCACACGGGAATCCGCACTATCATCGGCGCAGAAGCGTTTCACTGTCCTGTTCGGGATGGGAAGGAGTGGTACCACTTCGCTATGGTCATCAGGCATAACTTTTTGCCACCCTGACCAGGTCAGGGCGACCAATTTATAGAGCTAATCAGCTTGTCGGTTTTACGACACTGCTTGCGCAGTTATTTTGAATGCGTCAACTTGGCATAACTTCCTTGAGACACTTACGTGAATCAAAGTTATAGGGTCAAGCCGCACGAGCAATTAGTATCAGTTAGCTTAACGCATTACTGCGCTTCCACACCTGACCTATCAACGTCCTGGTCTAGGACGACCCTTCAGGGGGGTTAAACCCCCGGGAAGTCTCATCTTAAGGCGAGTTTCACGCTTAGATGCTTTCAGCGTTTATCTCTTCCGAACATAGCTACCCGGC
>CAZZLB010000514.1:0-2647 GCA_964654655.1 uncultured Rhodoferax sp.
ACATAGAGAAGTCGAACTTGGGTCCAGAAGCTGGGAGGGCTCTCGGAGCAGAGCATGAGACGATTCTGCAGGCGATGGACAATTTGGTCTTTGACTTGCTCAAGTCAGACCACACGAAAATCGTCACTGGAGAGGCCGGGTTTAGGAAGTACCTGGGAATTCGAATCATGGATGAAGGCGAGGAACGAGAGAGAGAAGAGGAGTTAGACATATGAGCAAATCACCAGACGAGTTCGACATATTCGCAGAAGAAGTGCGGGCCAGGGCAGGAGCAAACAGCACCCGCCACTGGTTTCGCTCATCGCTTCCCAAAGAGAAACTGTGGCAAGCATATCTCTCAGGGTTTGAAGACCCAGAGATTCGCCAGCAGCACAACTGCCAAAGATGCAAATCCTTTATCACTAGGTATGGGGGCTTGGTCTTCACGGATGGAAGGCAGCTATTCCCTGTCATGTGGCCAGAGAGCACAGCGACCACCCTCTACGCGAAGCCACTGAAAAACATATTAAGTTTGTTTTCTCCTTACAACTACCACATCGCGTGGCCTTTCCACACGAAGCACACAGTGCTCGGAACTCAAGAAGACCCCGAGGGATGGACTCACTTCTGGACAGCATCAAGTGTCTTTGCGCGTAGCGATGAGCCCAAGAAGAAGTCAGCCACTCTTGCAGAAGACAAGAGGATTTTGGAGGGCACCCTGATTTGGGCTACGCACAGGAAGACAGAACTCAACGTAGCTCTCGAACTCTTGAAGACAGGCGACAGCTTCGAGTCTCGCGATAAGCACGTGGCGATGTTGCAATGGCTCATGGAGACACACGAGGCCCGCGACCGCGCCGGGAGAAGAGGCACCCCTGCAGAGCACAGGCGGAACCACATTTGGCATACGGTGTCCAATGCTCCTGTAGGCTTCTGTCACATTCAGAACTCAGTGGTGGGGATGCTGGTTGATGACCTGCACTCCGGGCATTCGCTGGAGAGCGCACGACGACGCTTCAACGCAGCCATGAATCCCCTACAATACCAGCGTCCACAAGCTGCTCCGAGCGAAGGAAATATCCGTGCAGCAGAAGCTCTGTTTCAGAAGCTCGGATTGGCCAAGAGTCTCGAGAGGCGCATGGCGACCCTCGCTGACATCCAAGAGTTCGTGTGGAAGCCAGCAATCCGGGAGCCCAAGGAGGCAGGAATCTTTGCGCACCTCTCCAAAGAGAGCAAGAAGATGGAGCTTCCTTCAGATTCCTACATCAACAACGTGTCGTGGGTGGTGTTTGAGCGAGACGTGCTCCCACAGGCTAAGAGCATAAGGGTGAAGTTGGGGTACATGATGCCTCTCTTTGGGCTGACTGCTGGGGTGCATCCCGATGCCCCGCCGTTGTTCCAATGGGACTCGCCAGAGCACAGAAACGACGTGGCGTGGTACACCTACGTCTCGGGCTCTTCGCCCTCACAGTGGGGCTTGGTGCCAGGGGAATGGGTGGACGTTGTGGGAGTCATCCGCAGGCCCGATCTTTGGAATGGGCGGAAGGGTGAGAAGGATGCAACGCGACTGTTTTTGGTGAATGCCAAAGACTCGCACAACAGGTCCCTCGCGATTTTTCCAGAGTGCCTGCGCTCAGAGCTGCGAGAAGTGAGAGCCACAATCGAAGCTCACTCGGGGAGCAGGAAGCTCCAGGAAGTTGAGAACCCAGCGTGTGCCATAGGTGTGCCGAACTCCATCAAGGTTGTCATCGAGGTGGCAGGAGACGTGCTGCGGAGATACTACAGAATAGATAGGTGGGAGTGATGGCGGGGAAACGAATTAGAGTCATAGTGTTTGCGCATGTGCATCCCGAGGACAAAGGAAAAGTCATGCGCTGGCTCAATATGCAGCACACGGGCAAGGAGCAGATTCCAGCAGGGGAGGAGACACCGCCCTCGCTGAAAGCGGCCCTGCACGAGATCCACTCGACCCACGTTTTTGAGCGTAATGCGGAACTGAGTGCTGACGGTAAAATAACTCTTCTGCGGGGGAAGACGTGAGAAGCTGGATAATATCTAGTATATCCCTTGATGGGCTTAAAGCTGAGTCGTTCGAGCTATTGCCAGATAATTTTGACCCTCCAGTGGAGATCAGGCGTCCGATACTCGCTGGGGGAAAGAAGACCCCACTAGCGGATCTATTGAGCCTCGGAGGGGGTGCTCCAGCAGTTAAGGGGCACAGGCTGTATGAGCGTAGGTCATTTTCCAACACAAATAAGACAGCGACGTATGTGGAGGTAGACCCCTCGGCAGTTCGCACAATTGTTGAGTCCGAGACGTTCAGGAAAAACAATGGGGCGGGTGGGCCGTCTCGCGAAAGGATTAGGCGCAAGGGAGAGTGAGGTGGGGGACTTAGTGGTTGTCTGCCTGGGGCCGAAGGAGTTCGAGGAAACCATAAGGCGTCTAGGGTTCTTTGCTGTCGAGGAGAGAGAAGATGGACTTATCGTCGAATATCGCCTTGGGAACTGTCCTCGTCCAGAAAAGTGGGAGCCGGGGAAGGTTCCTGGTGACGCATGTTACGAACCTTTGTCGCGACCCTCATCGGTCACTCGTCTACGCGAAGCGAGAAAACGACAAAGGTAATGGTTGGCATGACTTCGCAATGCTGCTAGAAGATGTGTTCACTGAG
>CAZZLB010000515.1:0-2643 GCA_964654655.1 uncultured Rhodoferax sp.
TATCTCACGGTTAATGTCAGCGGCGGGATTCAGAACTCCGCGTCGTTGGTGGAGTTGTCCAACTGGTGTCGGGCGTGTCTGGGGCCGAACAAGATTGAGAAGGACAAGAACACCAGACCGTTCGATGTGCCGTGGTTGGTGCTAGACCATTCTCTGGCGACCCAACTGTTCGAGTGGAGTCCGACGATTGACAAATACCGTATCTGGGAAGAAATCGCGCAATGAAAATCCTGTTCAGCAACCTCCCGTGGTGGGAGAACATCAACGGCAAACTCCGTCAAGGAATCCGGGCCGGGTCCCGATGGCCGTTCACCAAAGCTGCCGCTCATTACCCCGGTGAGTTCAGGTTCGGTGGTTACCTCCCATACCCCTTCTTCCTCGGTCACGCGGCGGGATACACTAAGAAGCTTTTACCCGAGTCGGACGTAGTCGTGCGGGATTCAGTAGCCCGTGGGGAAACCTACGCCGATTTCGGGTTATTTTTGAAGGACTACAACCCGGATTACATCGTCGTGGAGACGGCCACCCCTTCGTGGGAGCATGACCAGATGGTGATTCGGAAGATGATTGCGCCTCTTGGCATCCAAGTCATCCTGTGCGGGACGCTACCCGAAACCTCTCACGCTTCGATTCTGAGCGAGTTTCCCTGTGTGAAGGCTATCTTGAGAGGGGAATACGATAAAAACGTCACCACGGCCATCCTAGGAGCGCGGGGAGTGTATAATCACGACCTGTTGACGGCGCAAGAGATGAAAGACCCGCCATTTCCGATTTGGGATGAGAAGTGCCTGACCAACTACTGGGATGCGTGTCCGAGTGGGCAGAAAGCACCTCAGCTTCAGATGTGGACGAGTCGCGGATGCTTTCACAAGTGTCTTTCGGGCGATACCCCGGTCAACACCGTTGGCGGGCTGGTTCCCATCAAAGACTTGGTTGGCATGGATGGGGTTGGGGTTTACACCTACGACCCGATTACCAAAAACGCCTTTGTCGCTACGGCGAAGAACATCCGGCAATACGGCGTTGACTCTCTGGTGCGGGTTCATTTCGACGACGGCTCGCATATCGACTGCACTCCCGACCACCAGTTTTTGGCTTTCAGGTGGGGCAACCAATTCACCGGAGAGAAAGAATGGCGCTGTGAGGCCAAAGACCTGAAGCCGGGGATGCACCTTCGGGCCATCAAACCGTCGATGTCTGGCGAATACATGCAAATGTCTTGGGCGCGACGGAAAGCAAACAAGACCCATCGGATGGTTGCGGAGTGGTTTCACGGTAGGAAAATTCAAGCCGACGAGATTGTTCATCACATCGACAAAAACAAGCTGAACAACAGCCCGGAGAACCTGCAAATCATCAAGCAGACAGACCACTTCGACCACCATCCCGAGGTTTCAGAGCGGATGCGGCTGAATAACCCGACCAAGAACGGCATGTCCGAGGATTGGATCAACAAGATAAAGCTCAAAAACTCCGGGAAGGTTCGCAGCGCAGAGGCCAAGGAGCGTTATCGCGCCGCCGCTAAAATCAGGGAAGCAAAGAAGTCCGCCGAACAAAAACGGGCTGACGCTGAGAGGATGGCCGAAGGACGAAAAGGAAAAGACTTCTGGTCACATCGCCCCCGCAACGAAAGCGGACAGTTTCTCGACAACGGAATCATAAATCATCGCGTGGTTTCTGTTGAGCGACTCGAAGGTGAGCATCCGGTGTATTGCCTGGAAATCCCGGAAACAGGTTGGTTCTACGCGAACAACGTGCTGGTCAAGAATTGCGTTTTTTGCGTGTGGCCTGCGGTGATGACTGGGAACGACCCCGACGGAACGAAGAACCGGACGGTGCGCTTCCATTCTCCTGAGTGGGTTGAGTCATACATCCGCCACATGTTGACGCTAGCGGACTATAAGGTGGTTCTAATCGATGACGATACATTTAATCTCAGCCAGAAGCACACTCGCGCCATCTGTGAGGTGATGAAGCGGATTGGGATTCCGTGGTCGGCGATGTGCCGGGCGGATACCGTGGACTCGGACACTTGGAAAATGATGAAAGATTCGGGTTGCTTTGGGGTGAAGATTGGGTTTGAATCCGGGTCGCAGTATGTCATTGACCATATCGTGAACAAGAAACTGGACATCCAGCGAGCGCGAGAAACCTGCCGGTGGTTGCAGAAAGAAGTCGGCATCAAGGTTCACACGACATGGACGGTGGGGCTACCCGGAGAGACGCCCGAACAACGGCGAGAAACGGTGGCGCTCATCGAATCAATGTATCTGGATGGGTCGCATACCACGCACCAACTGAGCGGTACCGCCACGATAGACGGAACTCCGCTTGACCACATCGCCAAAGGTGAGAAACTGGAGAAATACGACGGCGCCACGTCCGAGGGGTTTGTGGTGTCACCGGACGGGCAACTGAAAGTTGAAGGAATGAAATGAACCGGCTCGCCAACAACATCCGGGAGTATGTCGAGTGCAACACCGAGGAGCATTTCGAGTTGGCCGACCGCTATGTGAAGTCGCTGAAGATTGCCGGATGGTCAACCTGCCTGCATAAAGTGTTCTTCGAGGCTTGCGGGCTGCACCTGACATCGCCGCGAATCCTGATGTGCGGGGTTTACCACGGGATGGACTTGCACCTGCT
>CAZZLB010000516.1:0-2640 GCA_964654655.1 uncultured Rhodoferax sp.
GATGCCCAAGGCCTGAGTTATTACTCGGATGCTTCGCTCATGCGCCGCTTGAATCTGTACGGGCTGGCGCTCTCGGCCAGTCGTCGGCAGTTGATCCAAGCCGGACTCATCGCCTATCAGAGCCCTTTGTATCAGGTATTGAGCCTGGAGCCGGAACCGGTCGGGGCTGACCGCTCCGGGCCGATCCAGGTGGGCCAACTGCTCCGCCAGGTACTCGGAGGTCAACTATGATCGATTACGCCACTTATTGCCGCATCCGGCAGCTCTTTACCGAGGAACATCTGGGCCTGCGGCAGATCGCCCGCGCCCTCAAGCTCGGGCTCAACACCGTGCGCAAATGGGCGCGGCGCCAGAGTTATCAACGGGCTGCTCTACCCCCTCGCCCGAGTAAACTCGACCCATTCAAGACCGAGATTGTTCACCTGCTGGCCCAGCACGACTACTCCGCCCAGCAGATTTTTCAGCGGGTTAAGGAGCTGGGCTACGCGGGGCGCTACACCATCGTCGGCGACTTCGTCCGCCAGGTGCGCCCCAAACCGCGCCCAGCCTTCCTGACGCTGCACTTCCAACCCGGCCAGTGCGCCCAGGTGGACTGGGGCTTTGCCGGCTGGGTGCCGGTGGGCTCGACCCGCCGGCGCCTCTCCTTCTTCCTGATGGTGCTGGCCTTCAGCCGGAAAATGTATTTGGAGTTCACCCTGGCCGAAACGCTCGAACATTTTCTGGCCTGCCACCGGCACGCGTTTGAATACTTCGACGGAGTCGTCGACCAAGTCTGGGTGGACAACTGTAAGACCGCCGTCCTGAGCCGGACCGGCAGCACCGTGATGTTCCACCCCCGTTACCTGGACTTCGCTAACCACTACGGCTTCCACATCCGCGCGTGTGGCGTGCGCCAACCCCAGGAAAAGGGGCGCGTGGAGAATGGCGTTGGCTATGTTAAAAAGAACTTCCTCAATGGCCTGGAACTGTCGGACTTTGCGCTCGTCAATCCCGCAGCGCGCTACTGGCTGGACACGGTAGCCAATGTTCGCATTCATGGCCAGACTCAAAAGACACCCCAGGAACTCTTCGCTCAGGAAAAGCTCCAGCCCCTCAATCCCCGGCCTTACGAAACAGCCGTGGTGGAGACCGTGCGGGCCAACAGCCAGTTCCGTATTAAAGCCGATGGCAACCGCTACTCAGTTCCCTGCCGTTATGCTTCCAGCCAACTCACCTTGAAACGGTTTCCCGACCGCATCCTGATCTACGACCGGGACCGGTTGGTGGCCGAGCACGTGCGTCGCTACGACCGCAACCAGGATTATGAGTTGCCCGACCACGTCGCCCCGCTCATGGTCCACCGCCAGCAGGCGCGCGACCAGAAGCTCTTCCTGCGTTTCCTGGCCTTGAGTCCCCAGGCTCACGACTACTACCAGCAACTGGAGCAGCGCCGCCTCAACCCCAGACACCACGTCCAGAAGATCGTCGCCCTGAGCGAGCTTTACGGTGCCGACGCCGTAGCCCGGGCTCTGGCCGACGCCTTCACCTACCAGGCCTTCTCCTGCGAATACATCGCTAACCTCTTACAGCAGCGCCAGCAGCCGCCCCAGGAACCCGGCGCGTTGCACCTGACCCGTCAAGCCGACCTGCTGGAGTTGGAACTGCCCGCTCCCGACCTGTCCGTTTACGACCCTCCCTCACCCCCATCCCCGGAACACCCATGAAAGACGACCTGCTCTTAACCCATCTCCGTTACCTTAAACTCGCCTATTTTCGCGAACAGCATCAGACCCTGGCCCGCGAGGCCGCCGAGAAGAACTGGACGCCCCTGGACTTCCTGGGCCGCCTGGTCGAAGGCGAGGCGCTTCAGCGCCAGGACCACGCCACCCAGCGTCGCCTCCAGGCCGCCCGCTTCCCAGTCATCAAAACCCTCGAACAGTTCGACTGGAACTGGCCCAAAAAGATCAATCGTACCCACGTGCAGCATCTCTTCCGGTTGGACTTTCTCAAAGCCAAGGCCAATGTCATCTTCCTGGGCGGGGCGGGCCTCGGAAAATCCCACTTGGCCACCGCGTTGGCTTACCATGCCTGCCTGGCCGGCCACACGGTGCTCTTTACCACCGCCATCGACATCGTCAACACGTTGACCGCGGCCCAAGCGGCCCATCGGCTCAAGGCTGAACTCAAACGCTATCTCACCCCCAGTATCCTTTTGGTCGATGAGCTGGGCTATCTGCCCATCGACAAGGCGGGTGCCGATTTGCTCTTTCAGGTCTTTAGCCAGCGCTACGAAACCGGTTCGACCCTGCTCACGACCAATGAGGCCTACAAACGCTGGGCCAGGATCTTCAACAACGACGCCACGCTGACTTCGGCGGTGCTGGATCGCCTGCTCCACCACGCCGAAACCGTCATTATCGAAGGCAAGAGCTATCGGATGAAAGATCAGGTCGAAGAGCCGTAGTCGCACCAACTCACCCCGCCAAAGGCCGGAGGAGCGATCCTCCGGCCTTTTCTATGACGTCCTCGTCAGCCTCAAAGCCCCATGAGCCCCCGGTCCCATTCCCAACCGTGAGTTTTGCATCCAGTTCTCGCCGTCGGCCACAGCCCTCCACCACCAACGCTTTGTACCGCCCCGCGAAGAGATGCCCGCAAAGCTTG
>CAZZLB010000517.1:0-2636 GCA_964654655.1 uncultured Rhodoferax sp.
AATGATGTTGCTGATCGCCAATGACGCACCCCTTGGCCCTGAATGGCTGGATCACCCGTTGAAAGGTTCATGGGCCGATCACAGGGAATGCCACATCGGTGGCGATTTCTTGTTGATTTACCAAGTGGAAGCCAACGCTATCAACTTTGTGCGATCAGGCACTCACTCCGAACTCTTCACCAGCTAAGTTTCAATTTTCGCACCAGATTGAATCAAACTAATGGATCTGAAAGAACCCTTCTGCGATACGGGGCCGCAGTAGCTCATGCAAAGCATCAGCCGATTAAGGGTGTCATTCCAGATGCGGAGTGGCCTCTGAGCATCGTGATGGTCGATCACACGTTGCTGCCGGTGATTATCGTGGATGACAAGCATCGCCATCGGTGTCGATACCAATCTCCCTCCGTGCTTTTCCAGCGAGCAGAATATGCAATTTCAGGTAATCAGGAAAATAGACTATAGCCCCTTGATCCGCAGAGCACTTTCCGACGAGGAAATCGCTCATCTAGGCAGGCGGTCAAACACATCTGACAGGATGACTATCTATGGAATTCCTCTGTGCTTTCTCGTATGGGTCATCATCGCGGCACCGGATGTCGCTCCGGAAGTTTCGGCGCTATCTCTATGGCAATTCTTTGGGTTTGCGGTTAGCATAATTGTGGGCATACCAGTCGTTCATGAGTTCATTCATTTGTTGGGAATGCCATCGAAGATCTTTCTCTCCGACACCAAATTCATAGTCAGACTTGACGGAATTCACAGTAATTGTGGAGTCTCTTTCGGCGGTCGATATACGAGGGAACAAATGGTTTTGACGTCACTACTACCCTTGGCTGTCTTGACCGTGGCGCCATTTACTTTGCTTCTCTATGGGTTCAAATTGCCGTTTTTGATCGGGATCGCGGCGTCATATAACTTCGGTCTCTCATCTCTAGACGTTCTTCAATCCATTGGCATGCTCAATGCGATTCCGAGAGGAACAATCTTGTCCAGAGACCAGCCAGTGGGCTGTCAAGGTCAAAAGTAGAGGCTACCCATGCTTCGGCCCTGGCGCCAAAGAGTGCCTTCCATGACCTCCGCACCTATCACGTCACGCAACACAAACTTCAACACGACGCCCTACCCGACCTGCATGCGAATCCGGGCACCACTGCCCGAATTTATGACCGCACAAAAGAAGTCAACCGCAAGAGCCTGTAAGGGTTTGAATTCGAACTTAGGCCAAAAAAATTCCAACTGCTACCATTTAGATAGCGTTGGAACCAATGTTTACTGGGGTGGCTGATGGGGCTCGAACCCACGACAACAGGAATCACAATCCTGGACTCTACCAACTGAGCTACAGCCACCGTGTGAGCCGATTATACGGGCTAGCTGCCTGCGCGCGCCGGGCGCGGCACCGTGATGCTGGCCTTGAAGCGCTCCTTGAGCAAGCCGTAGTAGGCCTGAGCCTCGGCCGCCGTCCACCACTGGGCGTATTGCGCCCTGTCCTGTTTGGCAGCGACCTCGGTTGATGCCGGACGTGCCACCAACTGGTTGATCTTGACCACGGCGTAGCCCTGCGGCCCCATGCTGACGCCAACAAAGGCCGGCAGCTTGGAGGGATCGGCACGCAGCACAGCGTTCAGAATCTGTGGGGGAATGTTCTGCGCCTGATCGCGCGAGAGCACCTGCGCCGCCGGCATCACGGCACTGGCGGGCGCTGCCTTCCAGGCCGCCAGCTTGGCTGCACCCTCCTGGGCCGCCAACTCAGCAGCACGCGACGCCACCAGACGCTCGCGCACGCTGGCACGCACTTCGTCCAGAGCCAGTGTCTTGGCCGCCTGATACTGGGTGATACGACCGGCGGTCAGCTGGTTGGGCGCGGTTTCAATGGCTTCGGTGTTGCGCTTCTTCTCAATCGCATCCGGGCCAAAAATGGCTGCCAGGAATTTGGCGTTGGCCAGCAGACCGGTGGCACCCGCAGCGGGTGTGCGCGAGAGCTTCGTAGCCGTCTTGATTTCCAGTTTGAGCTTGTCGGCGACCGGCTTCAAACTGTCGGACTGCTCATAAACACCATTGGTAAAAGCTTCGGCAGTCTCCGCAAACTTGCGCTGCGCCTGTTGCGTCTTCAGGTCGGCTTCGATGCTGGCGCGCAGTTCTTCAAAGCTGCGCTGCTTGGGCACCTTGATGTCGGTGAGTTTGATGATGTGGTAACCAAAATCAGACTCCACCAGTTCGCTGATGTCACCCTTCTTCATGGCAAACGCGGCATCTTCAAACGGTTTGACCATGGCGCCACGGGCAAAGAAGTCAAGGTCCCCGCCCTTGGCAGCAGAACCCGAATCCTGCGAATTCTTCTTCGCCAGATCGGCAAAACTGTCAGGCGTCTTGCGCAACTCCGTGAGCAACTCCTGCGCCCGTGCCCTGGCCTTCTGGCGCTCGGCTGCCGGCGCATCCTTGGCGGCGTTGATCAGGATGTGGCTGGCACGGCGCTCCTCTTTGCCGCTCAGGCGGCTGGCGTTTTGCTCGTAATACGATTTCAGATCGGCTTCATTGATCGTGATGCTCTTCTTGACCGACTCCAGATCAAGCACCACGTATTCAATGCTGGCCTGCTCCGGGGCCTGAAACAGGGCCTGGTTGGCTTTGTAAAA
>CAZZLB010000518.1:0-2633 GCA_964654655.1 uncultured Rhodoferax sp.
CCGGCATCAAGGTGCCTGGCCCCGAAGCCAAAGGCGCGGTGATCGGTTTTGGCGACGTGCATACGCGCGCCCACCTTTACCGCGCCATCCTGGAAGGCCTGACCTACGCGCTGCGTGAAGCGAAGGAGCGCATCGAAAAGCGCAGCGGGCAAGCCATCACGCGGGTGCGGGTGTCGGGCGGCGGCTCGCAAAGCGACGCGGCCATGCAGATTACCGCCAACGTCTTCAACCTGCCCTGCGAGCGTCCGCACCTGTTTGAAACCAGCGGTCTGGGTGCAGCCGTTCTCGCGGCAGTGGCACTCGGGCTGCAGCCCGACTTTGCCACGGCCATCGCACGGATGACGCGCATCGGACAGGTCTTCATGCCGGAGCCGGAACACGTTCGCACTTACGAGCAGTTGTACCTGCGCGTGTACCTGCGCATGTACCAGCGGCTGCAACCCTTGTACCGGGAGATTCAGCAGATCACCGGCTATCCGCGAAAAGATTGACTTCGATATGATGCGAGCAGTTTTTCAAGAGATCCGTGCATGAAACGCATTGCTTTGATTTTGGCAACTCTCCTGTGTCTGCATGCCGGCAAGGCACTGGCCTGGAGCAACCACAGCCTGGCGGCCTACCGTGCATTCGAAAAAATGCCGGAAGTGGCCAATGCCCAACCGGTGCTGGTGGAGCCGCTGGAGGCGTTCCTGAAAGATCAGGAAAAAGCAGTGCAGGACCTGCTCGCGAGCCAGGAAGACTGGGCGCGAAATCACCTCGATTTTTACCCGCCACGCCCGGCCCAGCTGGCTTTCAGGGCCAACCCGGCGCAATCCGATGCGGCGCGACGCATGGCATTTTTGATGGCGCTGCGCGTCGCACCCAACAGCAGGTTTGCGCTCTATCTTCAACCCGATCCCTGGGGCGTTGCGCCGGACCCGACCACGCTGCTGGCACATTCGGCCGTCGATACGCTGCCCGAGCAAGCCAACTCGAAACTGCGCTTTGTCGCACTCAAAGCGGGTGACAGTGCCGCGCCGCTGGCGGTAATGGCCTCGGCGTGTGACGAGCCTGACTATGGGCTGGATATCAACCTGTGGTCCGACAGCCCGTCCGATTGGGGCAAGGTGTACGGCTTCGAGGCCCTGCCCTTTGGCAACCCGACGCTTTACTTCTCGACCCAGGCACCTTTTCACATGGGCTTTTACTACGAAGACCGCCTCATCTACCTGGCTGCACCCTTCGTCAAAAAAACCTTGCCGCTGCTGCGCGTGCACCAGTACAGCACCCTGGCCACGCTGGCTTTTCGCAGCGGCCACCCTTACTGGGGCTGGCGCTTCAGCGGCCTGGCCTTGCACTATGTGCAGGACCTGACGCAGCCCTACCACACCAGCCTGTCCCCAGGCAACGCCTCGGCCAAACTGATTGGCATCAACCTGCTCGCCATGGCGGGTTTTCCGCGCCTGAAAGACGAGATGATTGTGCTGCTGTCAAACCGCCATCTGGCGCTGGAGAAATACCAGAACCAGATTCTCTACGCGGCAGCGCAGGCCAAGGCAGATACCGGCAACGAGACAGCGCTGCGCAGCGCCGACAAGGACAGCAGCTATGCGCCGTGGTCCGACCTGTACGCGCGCGATGTGGTCAGCCGCCAGTCACACACGCTGGGCAACCGCCTGACGGAGATTCTGGTTGACACCCTGCCCGCTGCCTACGTCTCAGACCCCGGCTTCGACTTTGGCGTCAAGGAGTCGGCCATCGACGTGCTGACAGAGATGGACAAACAGGACAGTGCCAAACGAGCCCGATTCGACACCCTGCTGACCGAACTGCTGGGCAACTTTGGCGCGCACAGCCGCAACCTGGTGCGAGGCGTACTCAAAAACGCAGCCGCAAAGTAGTCAGCCCCCGAGCGCCGCAAGGGCATCGGGTTAACACTGCTGCTGCTTTGGCGCCCTGTTGATTTGGATCAAAACACGGATTGACTATCGCGAAGATACTGGCCCGGGCCCGCCCAAGGGCCACCAGATAGCTCAACCCAGAAGGTCAAATCAATGTCCAATTTTGAGATCGTGACCCGAGAGGACTTCTCGGATGTCACTTACCTGCTTGAAGTACGCCATCCGATGATGGCCAAAGCCGCCAAGCCAGGCCAATTCGTCATCGTCATGCTCAACGAACACGGCGAACGCATTCCGCTGACCATAGCCGATTTTGATCGCAACAAGGGCACCATCACCCTGGTAATCCAGGCTGTCGGCAAGACCACGCGCCAGATGCAAAGGGAATGCAAGGTTGGCACCACGCTTTACGGTATGGTGGGGCCGATGGGCATTCCCAGCCCCATGAGCCACGCCAAGAAAGTGGTATGTGTCGGTGGCGGTCTGGGTGTGGCACCCATCTTCCCGCAGGCGCGCGGCTTCAAGGAGGCTGGCGCCTATGTCGTCGCCATCTTGGGCTTTCGCAACAAGGATCTGGTGTTCTGGGAGAAGAAGTTCCGCGACTGCTGCGATGAACTGATTCTTTGCACCAACGACGGCTCGGCCGGCATGAAGGGCATGATCACCGACGGTATCAAGGTGGCTCTGGCCAAGCACGACGACATTGAAGAAGTCGTTGCCATCGGCCCGCCGGTCATGATGAAGGCCTGCGCC
>CAZZLB010000519.1:0-2631 GCA_964654655.1 uncultured Rhodoferax sp.
AGGGCGGCCTGATGGTGCCCGTGCTGCGCCACGCCGAGACGCGCGACCTGTGGGACTGCGCCGCCGAGTTGCTGCGTCTGAGCGAGGCGGCGCGCGCCGGCAAGGCCACGCGCGAGGAACTCACAGGATCGACCATCACCATCACCAGCCTGGGTGCGCTGGGCGGCATCGTCAGCACGCCGGTCATCAACCACCCCGAGGTGGCCATCATCGGCGTCAATCGCATGGTCGAGCGGCCCATGATCCGCAATGGCGCAGTGGTGGCGCGCCAGATGATGAACCTGTCCTCGTCTTTCGACCACCGCGTCGTGGACGGTATGCACGGCGCCGAGTTTGTACAGTTGCTGCGAGGCTATCTCGAATGCCCCGCAACCTTGTTTGTGGAGTAGCTCATGGAGACGCTGCAAACCACTCTGCTCATCATTGGCGGCGGGCCTGGCGGCTACGTGGCGGCGATTCGTGCCGGGCAACTCGGTATCGCCACCACCCTGATCGAGGGTGAGCAACTCGGAGGCACCTGTCTGAACATTGGCTGCATTCCGTCCAAGGCGCTGATTCACGCCAGCGAAGCCTTTCACCAAACCTGTCACTACGCCGGCAAGTCGCCACTGGGCATCCAGGTGGATGCGCCGCGTATCGACCTGGTGCAAACGGTGCGCTGGAAGAACGGCATCGTCCGGCGCCTGACGCAGGGCGTGGCCGCGCTGCTCAAGAAGAACGGTGTCACTGTGATCAAAGGCTGGGCGCGTGTTGTCGACGGCAAGACAGTCGAGGTGCAGCCAGCCAACGCCGCAGCGGCGCAACGCATCGTTTGCGAGCACCTGCTGCTGGCGACCGGTTCCAGCGAAGTCGCCCTGCCGGGACTGCCAATTGGCGGACGCGTCATCTCCTCGACGCAAGCGCTGTCACCAACCGTGTTGCCGAAACGTCTGGTGGTGGTCGGTGCCGGCTATATCGGCCTCGAACTCGGCATCGTCTATCGCAAGCTCGGCGCTGAAGTGACCGTGGTCGAGGCACTGGACAGCATCCTGCCCATTTACGACGAGGAACTGGTGAAGCCGGTCGCTGCTTCGCTGCGCAAGCTCGGCGTGCAGGTGATGCTGGGCTGCAAGGTGCAGGGACTCAGCGCTGCGGGCGATGCGGTGCAGGTCAGCGACGCGCAGGGTGAGATCCCGGAGCTACCCGCCGATCAGGTACTGGTGGCGATTGGCCGAGCTCCGCGCAGCCAGGGCTTTGGCCTGGAGTCCCTGCTGCTCGACATGAACGGACGCGCCGTCAAGATAGACGACCAGTGCCGCACCTCCATGCGCAATGTCTGGGCGATCGGAGACTTGACAGGGGAACCGATGCTTGCGCACCGTGCCATGGCGCAAGGCGAAATGGTGGCCGAGATCATCGCCGGCAAGCGGCGTCGCTTTGCGCCGACGGCGATTGCGGCGGTGTGTTTCACCGACCCTGAGATCGTGGTGGCTGGCTTGACGCCCCAGCACGCTGCTCAGACCGGACTCGACTGCATTCAGGCCAGCTTTCCGTTCGCTGCCAACGGGCGCGCCATGACGCTGGAAGCGGGCGACGGTTTTGTGCGGGTGGTGGCGCGGCGCGACAACCATCTGATCGTCGGTTGGCAAGCGGTCGGGGTCGGCGTATCCGAGTTGAGCACCGCGTTCTCGCACTCGCTTGAGATGGGCGCCTGCCTGGAAGACGTGGCAGGCACGATCCACGCCCATCCGACGCTGGGAGAGGCTGTGCAGGAAGCAGCACTGCGTGCGCTCGGCCACGCATTGCATATTTGAGATCTTGTGGGACAGACCAAAGCTACACGAAGTGAGCGTGCTCTGTCCCCAACTCGAAACAGGATGTTCGTGAATTCAGACGCCCGCAAGCGAACGCAGACCGCCCGGATCGTCCACATTCACCAATCGACCGGAACCGCTGATGAGGCTGCGTTCACGTAAGTGGCGTAGTACCCTGGACAGGGTTTCCGGGGCGATCCCGAGTTGCGCAGCAATGGAACGCTTGCGCAGTTGCAACTGCACCGCCATCAAACCCTTGTCGCCGGTCTGCGCGTGGCGCAGCAACCATTCGGCGCAGCGCGCCTCTGCATCCTTGGCAAGACGACTGACCGCAAACTCGGTTTGCTGGCGATGCGCCAAAGCCACATCGTGCAGAACCGCTTGCGCTGAGGGCGACATGGCCGCCAGCGACCGATGAAAATCCGCGATCGGGACTTGCCGCAGTGAAATTTCTGTTTCGGATACAGCATCGACCGCATGGGACAAGCCCAAAACTGCAGAACTGGCATCAAGCCAGCATGGGCCTTCGACCAGGCCCAATTGATGCTCCATCACCGCACCTTCCATGATTCCCAACGCAATTCGGCCCGACTCGATGTAGGTGACCCAGCGCGAAGTTTCGGAACGCGTAAGCAATCGCTCGCCCCGCGCAAGAACCCGTGTTTCAGCAGGCAGTTCAATAATTTCAGCGGTTAGCATGGGTGCGACTGTGCCGCGCTTGAGCACGCGAGACCTTGAGCAAAATCAAACAATCTTGAGTAAAAGTCTCACAAGACCAGCAAAGCTCGGAAATCATTGACATTGGTAAAAGTCGGGCCGGTCGTCACCAGGTCCCCCA
>CAZZLB010000520.1:0-2628 GCA_964654655.1 uncultured Rhodoferax sp.
TAGCTTTGCGCGCCACCGCTGCACCAGGCGATCTTGTGAATCGCTCGTGCAGCACCGCTGATCAGTGACACCGGACGATGCAACTGCAGCTCGATGTGCTGCGCCAGTGCATTGGCCGACTCAAAACCGCCCGCCTGCTGGCGTTCCCCCAGAAGTCCGAGGTCCTGCTCGCCAAAACGACCGCTGACCTGCAACCCGAGTTTCAGACCGAGTTGGGCGTTGTTGCCCAGCTCGGGATGGGCGTCCAGCGGCAGGTGGTAGGCAAACAGATTGATGTCGTGCGCCAGCAGCAGCGCCAGGCGCTGCTTCATCCAGCCCGTGACGCGCCCGTCCTGTGAACGCCAGAACAGGCCGTGGTGCACAAAGATCGCGTCAGCCTGAGCAGCGATGGCGGCCTCGATCAGGGCGCGGCTGGCGCTGACGCCGGAAACCATTTTGTGCACTTGGGCGCTGCCTTCGACCTGCAAGCCGTTGGGGCCATGGTCGCGGAAACGCTCTGGCTGCAGCAGCGCATCGAAGGTCTGTAAGAGCTGGGTTCGGTCAATCATGTCGGCAACGAAAAAGGTGCTGTGGCCCATTGTCGGGCAATTCCCAGGGCCGGCGTGCACAGCGTCGGCACGACGCCTACAATTTGCGTCCATGAAGCGTCTCTGGTTACTTTTTTCCCAAACCGCCACCGTTTTGCTGGCGCTGTATTTTGTTGTCGCCACCCTGAAACCGGAATGGCTGGGCAAGAATATTTCTCGCTCCGGGGCGGTGGCGCTGCTGGAAGCTCCGAGCGTATCCCCGGGTGTCGCACCCCCAGGAAGCTTCAGACTGGCAGCGCAAAAGGCATCGGCTGCTGTGGTCAGCATCAACACGAGCAAAGCGGCTCGCAGCCGGCCACGCAGCAACGACCCCTGGTTCAACTTTTTCTTTGGCGAACAGGGCAATGAGCCACAGGTTGGCCTGGGCAGCGGCGTGATCGTCAGCGCCAGCGGTTACATCCTGACCAACAACCACGTGGTCGAGGGAGCCGACGAAATCGAGGTCATGCTCAACGACAGTCGGCACGCCCGCGCCAAGGTCATAGGCACCGATCCTGACAGCGACCTGGCGGTCTTGAAGATCGAACTGGAACGCTTGCCGGTCATCGTGCTGGGCAACTCCGACTCACTGCAGGTAGGTGACCAGGTGCTGGCCATCGGCAATCCCTTTGGTGTCGGCCAGACCGTGACGGGCGGCATTGTCAGCGCGCTGGGGCGCAATCAACTCGGCATCAACACCTTCGAGAATTTCATCCAGACAGACGCTGCCATCAACCCGGGCAATTCGGGCGGCGCGCTGGTTGACACGGAAGGCCACCTGCTGGGCATCAATACAGCCATCTATTCACGCTCGGGCGGCAGCATGGGCATAGGCTTTGCCATCCCGGTGGCTACCGCCAAGCTGGTGCTCGAAGGCATTGTCAAGGACGGCCAGGTGACACGCGGCTGGATTGGCGTTGAGCCCAACGAGCTCACGCCCGAACTGGCAGAGACCTTTGGCGTCAAGGCGCAATCAGGCGTCATCATCACCGGCGTGATGCAAAGCGCCCCGGCGGCGCAAGCCGGCATTCGTCCGGGCGATGTCATCGTCGCAGCCGCGGGCAAGCCGATCAACAACGTCGCCGAATTGCTCAGCGCCGTGGCAGCGCTCAAACCCGGTACCGCCGCCAGGTTCAGCCTGTTGCGCCGCGAGGAAAAAATCGAACTCAACGTGACGCCGGGAACCCGGCCCAAAGCAAGGCGGATCGCGCAGTAAGACGGCCTCTTGAAAACAGGGCCATCGCCCATAATTGGAGCGTCTCCGACTTTCCTCCCGAACGCTCAAATTCAAAATGACCAAACAGACCCTCTCCTTCCAGGCCGAAGTGGCCCAGCTATTGCACCTTGTTACCCACTCGCTCTATTCCAACAAGGAAATTTTCCTGCGCGAGCTGATCTCCAACGCGTCCGACGCCTGCGACAAATTGCGCTTTGAAGCACTCGACAACAACACGTTTTATGAAGATGCGCCCAATCTGGAGGTACGTGTGTCCTTTGACAAGGACGCCAAAACACTGACGATTTCGGACAACGGCATCGGCATGAGCCAGCAGGAAGCCATCGATCACCTGGGCACCATCGCCAAGAGCGGCACCAAGGATTTCATGTCGCGCCTGACCGGCGACCAGAAGACCAACGTGTCCGAGCAGGGGCAACTGATAGGCCAGTTTGGTGTGGGCTTTTACTCCGGCTTTATCGTTGCCGACCGGATTACCGTTGAGTCCCGTCGCGCCGGCCTGAAGGCCGACGAGGGCGTGCGCTGGGTCAGTGGCGGCGCCGGTGACTTTGAGGTCGAAGCCATCAACCGCGCCAGGCGCGGCACCAGCGTCATCCTGCACCTGCGCGATGACGCCATGGACTATGCCAGCACATGGAAGCTCAAGAGCATCATTGCCAAGTACTCCGACCACATCAGCCTGCCGATCCTGATGGAAAAGGAAGAGTGGAAGGACGGCGAACTGATCAACCCGAGCGACGAAAAAGGTGGCCGCCAACCCGGCACCATGGTCAGGACCGGCGAGTGGGAAACGGTCAACAAGGCGAACGCCAGCTGGGCGCCCCC
>CAZZLB010000521.1:0-2619 GCA_964654655.1 uncultured Rhodoferax sp.
TCTGTGCGCGGCCCCATCTACGGGACCAGCAGTTTCGTCGACAACGGCAATGGCACCATCAACGACCAGGCCACGGGCTTGATGTGGTCACAGACCGACAGTGGTGTGGGCATGGATTGGGAGCATGCGCTGGCCTGGGCACAAACCAAAAATGGCGAGAAATTTCTGGGTTACAGCGACTGGCGCCTACCCAACACGAAAGAACTCCAGAGTTTGGTTGATTACACGCGATCACCAGAGGCCACGGCCGCTGCCAATGTGGGTCCGGCCATCAATCCCCTCTTCAAAATCAGTTCCATCACGAACGAAGCGGGGGATGCCGATTACCCCTTTTTCTGGACAAGTAGCTCCGCGCGTGCTTCGTCCACCGCGCCGTTCAGTTCCGCGTGGGCCGTCGCCTTCGGACGTGCGGTTGATTCCTCAGGAAAGGATCTTCATGGGGCGGGCGCCGTCCGCTTCGATGCCAAGGTAAAGGCAACCAGTGGTACTTCGGGTCAGGACGCTGGACGTGTCTTCAACTATGTGCGACTCGTGCGCAACGCTTCTCTCTAAATACAGAACTCAAACACCGAAAACCCATGAAAACGCTCCCTACTTCTTCACCCAGCCATCTCCGTGCACCGCTTGCTCTGCTCGTTGCCACCTTTCTCACCGGGCTCGGGTTGACCGCATGTGGCGGTGGCAGTGACTCCACGACTGCGGCCAGCACCACGACCAACACAAGCACCACGGCCACAAGCACCGCCGGTGTACTCTGCAGCTACAGCAGCAGCGTGCCCTACAGCAGCGCCACGTTGACGGCTACCGCTACTGCCACGTGGTCATGCAGCAGCACACTGCGCTCGCTCACCGCCAATGGCCTGCCCGACCATGCGATAGGAACCTTCCCCAACCCAAATAACCCCAACACCATTTCGGCGCAAAACGTGTCCGTCTCCGCGACATTGACACCTGCCGAGACAACGGTGGCCACACCGCGCACCGGACCCATGGCACTACCCGGGTATGCCTTGAATGGCATCCCCATAGACCCGGGTACGGCGGGAACTTGCGACAACACGGGAGCAGTCTGCGACTTGGGACAAGGCAGGGACGCCTGGAATATCGAGGCCCTGGGACAAAGCGCGTTCCGCTTTGGAACAGACATCAACAACGCGCACGTGCAACCCCAGGGAACCTACCACTACCACGGTATTCCAGAAGGTTTTGTCACCAAACTGAGCAACGGCAACAAGGTCATGACCCTGATTGGCTGGGCGGCTGATGGTTTCCCCATTTATGCGCGCTATGGCTACACAGTGGCAACAGACGCAAGTTCTGCCATCAAGGTCGTCAAGGGCAGCTACCGCACAAAGGCAAGCCCTGACGCCAATCGTCCTGCGACCAGCCTTTATGCCATGGGAACCTTCACGCAAGACTATGAATACGTGGCGGGTTTGGGTGACCTGGATGAATGCAACGGCCGCACCGGTGTCACACCGGAGTTTCCCAATGGCATTTATCACTACTTCGCCACCGATACGTATCCGTACCTGCAGCGCTGCGTCAAAGGGAAGCTGTGAAGCGTCTGCACCGATGCTTGCTGGCATTCATGATGGCATGGCTGACGGCTTCTTCGGCCCATGCCCATCTGGTGGTGTCGCAACGCGGCACGCTGAACATTGTGGGAGATGGTGCCTATATGGTGCTGTCACTTCCGGTATCTTCATTGTCCGGATTCGATGACGACCACGATGGCCTGCTTTCAA
Source organism: uncultured Rhodoferax sp. (assembly GCA_964654655.1). Taxonomy (GTDB): domain Bacteria; phylum Pseudomonadota; class Gammaproteobacteria; order Burkholderiales; family Burkholderiaceae_C; genus Rhodoferax. Next base: position 1,749 of record CAZZLB010000521.1, read on the forward strand.
TCAATGAACTGCGCGCCCATCGCGCAAGTATCGTGTCGCAAATCAAGCAGGGCGTGGCACTGGACAGCGACCAGGGGCGCAGTGCACTTGAAGGCATCATGCTCAACACGGCACCGCCTGACAGCACCCCCTCTGCACCATCCACCCACCTGGTGGTGTTGGGACGCTTTGCGATTCCAGCGCAGCCCACAGACCTGACGCTTTCATTGCACTTGTTTGGTACGCGCGCAGACGAGCAGACCGAGCAAATCGCGGTCACGCGGGGCACTGAATCACAGCTCATCACGCTGACACCGGAGCACCCGCAGGGGTCTGTATTGCCCTCAGCCTGGGCCAGCTTCGCCGAGCAGGTTCGGTTCGGGGCAGTCCATGTGCTATCCGGTGCGGACCACCTGTTGTTTTTGCTGGTGGTGCTGGCTGCCGCCTGGAACCTGCGCCAGGTGGTACTGGCACTCACCTGCTTTACGGCAGGTCACGCTGTGACTCTGGTGGCGTGTGTTTGGTATGGCTTGTCAGTACCCACCAGTTGGGTTGAACCCGCCATTGCCGCCACCATCGTGGGCATGGCCGTTTATGACCGCTGGTCAGCACATCGCAGCTTGACGAACGCGGTTGCGATCCGACTGTCATTGGTATTTGCCTGCGCCTTGATTCATGGACTGGGTCTGGCCGGTGCCTTGAGCGACTTGGGAGTGGATGGCATGGGCAAGGTAGTGAGCTTGGCTGGCTTCAACGTGGGCATTGAGCTGGGGCAGATTTCCGTGGCATTAAGCGCTGCGCTGGTGATGCGGGTTGTTCGGCAGCTTAGTGGCCCTGTTGGCCTGGCAAAAACGACCCGCTCGGCCTCGTATGTATCGATGGCTTTAGGCTC
>CAZZLB010000522.1:0-2610 GCA_964654655.1 uncultured Rhodoferax sp.
ACAAACCTGCAAGTCCAAGCGCACATGCGCTCAACAGCACTACGGGTTTATCCTAATTGCAGATGCGCATATCGTTACTGATTTATATCAACATATCGGCACTTAATGATATATAAACCGATCGTCTCCATCTGACGATCACATTGATCAGTTATCAGCTCAGGGCTTTTCTTTGGTCTCGACGTGGCTGCAGACCGCACGGCAAAGCGCTGGAACGCGCTCGTCAATGATTCGGTAAAGGATTTGAACGCCGTCGCGGCGCCGACCCAGGATGCCGGCCTTGTAGAGCATGTTCAGGTGCTGTGACATATTGGGCTGCGTGGTGTTGATGTGGTCGAGCAGGTAACTCACGTTCTGCTCGCCATCGCACAGGCAGCTGATGATCTTGAGCCGCATCGGCGCCGACATGACCTTGAACAGGTCGGCGGCGAACTCAAAGACCTCGTCGGGCCGATCCAGGTCGGTATGCATCTTCTTGACTGAACGCTTTGTCATCGCCAATTTGCCTCCAGTGTGAACTCAGTCAAAAACTATCACTGACGGCAAATATACGACAAATTGCTTCAAGTCAAAAAAAGTCCTTCAGAAAGCTCAACCGCCCTGGACAAAAGCCTGCCGTTTTTGCGTCGTGAGTTCCATCTGCCGCGAGATATTGCCACAAACCAGATCGCACAGGGCGTAGATGGATTCGTCTGCGATACGGTAATAGACGCTGGTGCCACGGCTTTCGCGCGCCACCAGGCCGTGTTTGGTCAGCAGTGTCAGATGGCGCGAAATATTGGCCGCCGTGAAGCCGCACAGTTGCGCCAGTTCGCCAACATTGCGCTCGCCTTCGCGCAGCAAATTGAGAATCTTCAGGCGTGTCGGCTCGGACAGGGCCTGGAAATAGGCCGCAACTTCCATCATGGCCTCGGGCGGCAGGTTTTCCATCAACAGACATTCCTTCACGGGATCGGTGTTCATCATATCGACCTGAGCAACGGGAATTGATGCGCCGGTTGTCAGGTTCATGGTTTTGATGTATTATTTGCTCAATTACGCAATTAGTCAACTATTCAAGTAATATTTTTGTCAACGCCACTGACTGCCGTGGCTCAGGAGTACTGAATGTTCAAAACCTCGCTTCTTACCGCTCTGCTACTGGCAGGTCTATCTGGAATGCACTCAGCATCGGCGGCCGACGCCGCACCGCTGGCGACAGTGGCCGTCCAGTCTTCGGGCAATGCCGGGGTCGAGCGCATGAGCTTTGACGGCGTGGTGGAGGCGGTGCACCAGTCCACGCTGTCGGCGCAGGTTGCGGGAGCCATCGTCGCCCTGAACGTCAAGGCCGGGGACCGCGTTCGCGCCGGACAGGAACTGCTGCGCATCGACGCCCGCGCTGCCAGCCAGAACACCGCCGCCACGGTGGCTCAGGTTGAGGCGGCACGCGCCACGATGAACGTGAGTTCCAAGGAGTACGAACGCCAGAAACAGCTGTTCCAGAAGCAGTACATCAGCCAGTCAGCACTGGACCGCGCGCAGGCGCAGTTCCAGGCGTCGCAGGCGCAGATGCAGGCACTGCAAGCGCAATCGGACGCAGCGCACACCCAGTCTCGCTTCTTTGTCATCAACGCACCCTACGCCGGCGTCGTGAGCGAAGTGCCCGTGGCCCTGGGCGACATGGCGATGCCGGGCGCACCGCTGATGACGCTGTACGACCCGGCGGTGCTGCGCGTTTCGGCGCCGGTTCCTCCCGGCACCGTGACCAGCGGCCCCGCGGCCGCCATCCAGTTCGAGATTCCGGGTCTGGCACAGGCCCCGATGGCGCCGAAATCGGCCACCCTGCTGCCTCAGGTTGATGCAGCAACCCACACCGCCCAGCTCCGTCTGGCCCTGCCCGACAGCCTCACGGGCGCGACGCCGGGCATGTTTGCCCGCGTCTGGCTGCCGGCTTCGGGGGCGGGCAAGACCGCCACTTCCAGCGAACGACTGTATGTGCCGGCCAGCGCGGTGGTGCGGCGTGCCGAGATGACGGGCCTGTACGTGGTCAACGACAAGGGCCAGCCGATGCTGCGCCAGGTGCGGCTTGGACGCACCGCCAGCGAGCGCATCGAGGTGCTCAGCGGTGTCGAAAAGGGCGAAAAAGTCGCAGTCGACCCGCAAGCCGCAGCCAAGGTGCGCTGAGATGAGCAAGACCACTGCGATGGGAATTTCCGGACGCATTGCTGCGGCCTTTCAGAGCGCGCACATCACGCCGCTGCTGGCGCTGCTGGCCTTGCTGCTGGGTGCTTTTGCCGTGCTGGTGACGCCACGCGAGGAAGAACCACAGATCAATGTGACGATGGCCAATGTGCTGATCCCCTTCCCCGGGGCGGCCGTGGCCGATGTGGAGCAGATGGTGGCGACGCCGGCCGAGCAGGTGCTCTCGCAAATGGCCGGCACCGAGCACGTCATGTCGGTCTCGCGACCCGGCCTGGCCATCATGACCGTGCAGTTCAAGGTCGGCGTGCCACGCACCGAAGCGCTGGTGCGGTTGCACGATACCTTGCGCTCCAACGCCGACTGGCTGCCGCGCGGCCTGGGCGTGATGGAACCCATCATCAAGCCCAAGGGAATCGACGACGTACCCAT
>CAZZLB010000523.1:0-2606 GCA_964654655.1 uncultured Rhodoferax sp.
CGGCTACAGATTACCGTTTCATTGATCCACGTCATGTGTCACCCTGGTCGCAAGGGTGACAAATTCAGTTAAGCTCGGCGTCGCAGTGTTTCCCCCGGGCCTGGCCCCGGAGAGGCGCAGCACTACTGTGCAAAATTCAAGTTGAGGAGTTGCTTCATGCAAACTGGCGTACCTAATGGGACGACGTCGGGAACCACCCCGGCCGCCGTTGCCCCCGAGACAAGCAAGGCAGGACAGCGCATCGGCGTACCGCGCGAGATATTCCCGGGCGAGAAACGTGTGGCCACGGTGCCAGAGGTGGTCGAAAAGCTGATCAAGCTCGGATTCGCCGTTTCGGTCGAAACCGGCGCAGGCGACGCCGCGAACTGTTCCGATGACGCCTACCGGGCAGCCGGCGCGCAGATCGCTGACAGTGCGGCCGCACTCTGGGCCAGTTCCGACATCGTGTTCAAAGTTTGTGTTCCGACCCCTGCCGAAGTTGAAATGATGCGCGAAGGCGGCATCCTGATCGGCTTCATCTGGCCAGCGCAAAACCCCGAATTGATGCAGCAACTCACAGCCAAGAAGGCCACGGTGCTGGCCATCGACTCGCTGCCGCGCATGCTCAGTCGTGCCCAGAAGATGGACGCATTGACTTCCCAGGCCGGTGTTGCCGGTTACCGGGCGGTGATTGAGGCAGCCAACGCCTTCGGTCGCTTCTTTGCCGGCCAGATCACGGCTGCGGGCAAGGTGGCACCTGCCAAGGTATTCATTGCCGGCGCCGGTGTGGCGGGCCTGGCGGCCATCGGCACTGCGGTCGGTCTGGGCGCCATCGTGCGCGCCAACGACACCCGCGCCGAAGTGGCCGATCAGGTCATATCGATGGGCGGTGAATTCGTCAAGGTCGATTACGAAGAAGAAGGCTCGGGCGGCGGCGGTTACGCCAAGGTCATGAGCGAGGGCTTCCAACAGGCTCAGCGCGACATGTACGCCAAGCAGGCGCGCGAGGTGGACATCATCATCACCACCGCGCTGATTCCGGGCAAGCCAGCACCCAGGCTGATCACCGCAGAGATGGTCAAGAGCATGAAGCCCGGCAGCGTCATTGTTGACATGGCGGCAGAGCGTGGTGGCAACTGCGAACTGACTGTTCCGGGTGAGGCCGTGGTGAGACATGACGTCACCATCGTCGGCTACACCGACCTGGCCTCGCGCCTGGCCAAGCAGTCCTCTACCCTGTACGGCACCAACCTGTGGCGTCTGGCCGAGGAACTGTGCAAGGCCAAGGATGGCGTTGCCAACATCAACATGGAAGATGAGGCCATCCGCGGGCTGACCGTCACCAAGGAGGGCAATATCACCTGGCCGCCACCGCCACCCAAGCAGGTGGCAGCGCCGGCGGCGCCCAAGCCGGCTGCAGCGCCGGCGGCAAAGAAGGGGCATGGGCACGGCGGTGGTGGTGGCGAACCCATGGCCGGCAACAAGCTTGCCATCATGTTTGTCGTGGCAGCCGCGCTGTTCTGGTTTGTCGGCGCGAACGCGCCGGGCGCCTTCCTGGCGCATTTCACGGTCTTCGTGCTGGCCTGCTTCGTGGGTTATATGGTGGTCTGGAATGTGACACCGGCGCTGCATACGCCGCTGATGAGCGTGACCAACGCCATCTCCAGCATCATTGCCATCGGGGCGCTGGTGCAGATTGCACCGCCAGGTGGCACGACCGACTGGATCCGCTGGCTCGCCGTGGCCGGCATTGTCCTGACGACCATCAATATGTTCGGCGGCTTTGCGGTGACGCAACGCATGCTGGCTATGTTCCGCAAGTAAAGGAGACCATCATGAGTGCGAGTTTGGCAACCGTCTCCTACATTGGAGCAACGATTCTTTTTGTGCTGAGTCTGGGCGGGCTATCGAACCCCGAAACATCCCGTCGCGGCAATCTCTACGGCATGATAGGCATGACCATTGCCGTGCTGGCGACTGTCTTCGGACCGCGCGTCTCTGCAGCTGGTTATGCCTGGATCATAGGCGCCATGGCGGTCGGCGGGGCCATCGGTATCTACGCTGCGCGTACCGTGCAAATGACCCAGATGCCCGAACTGGTCGCGTTGATGCACAGCCTGGTCGGTATGGCTGCCGCGTTGGTCGGTTTTGCCAGTTATTTCGACCCGACGTCCAATCTCCAGGGCGCCGAGAAGTCCATCCATGAAATCGAGATTTACGTGGGTATTCTGATTGGTGTCGTGACCTTCACGGGTTCGGTGATCGCATTCGGAAAGCTCAATGGCAAGATCGATGGCAAGCCGTTGACATTGCCGGCTCGCCACTGGATGAATCTGGCGGGCTTGCTGGTCGTGATTTACTTCGGCGGCGTGTTCATGAATGCCCACACCATTGCCGATGGCATCATGCCACTGGTTGTGATGACCGTCATTGCGGGCCTGTTTGGTATCCACATGGTGATGGCCATTGGCGGCGCCGACATGCCGGTGGTGGTGTCCATGCTCAACAGCTATTCCGGCTGGGCGGCAGCGGCGACCGGTTTCATGCTTTCCAACGACCTCTTGATCGTGGTCGGTGCCCTGGTTGGCTCCAGCGGTGCGATTCTGTCCTACATCATGTGCAAGGCC
>CAZZLB010000524.1:0-2597 GCA_964654655.1 uncultured Rhodoferax sp.
AAGGCCAGAATGGCGAAATTGACGGCCACCGTGATGAAACTGCCGTAGTCGAACACCGGCACACCGGCCTTTTTCAGGGCGTCAATGGTCATGGCGTTGCCGGGGGGCACCGTGCCGAGCACGACAAAAAGGTTGGAAAAATCGAGTTTGCCGATCAGCGCTCCGACCAGTGGCATGACCAGGTCACCCACCACCGAGTCAACGATCTTGCCAAAGGCACCGCCGATGATCACACCGACTGCCAGGTCCATGACATTGCCCTTGATGGCAAATTCCTTGAATTCCTGCATCATTCCCATTTGATCTATCTCCGTTGTTCAATTGCGGGGACGCAGTATCGGGCAAAAACGCCCGGCTTGCTGGCGCGCCCTGGTGCCGCAATGACCCTGATGCCATGCGGGGCGCTCAGCTACAATCAGCAGGTTACCCCTACAGCGATTTTTCATTGAGGATTCCCATGAGTGAAAGCCTTGCCGATAGCGGCCATGACGCCAGCAAGCGGACCTGGTTGATTGCCACCAGTTGTGCCGGAGCGGCTGGCGGTATTGCGGCCGCGGTGCCCTTTATTACCAGCATGCAACCCTCCGAAAAGGCGTTGGCCGCCGGTGCGGCGGTCGAGGCCGACATCTCGGCCCTCAAACCGGGCGAAAAAATGACTGTGGAATGGCGCGGCAAGCCGGTCTGGATCGTGCGTCGCACGCCGGAACAATTGGCTGCGCTGCCCAAGATCGACCCGCAACTGGCCGATCCGAAGTCGGAGCGCAAGCCGACCGAGCAGGCACCGGAATACGCACGCAATGCCCATCGCTCCATTAAACCCGAGTATTTTGTGGCGGTTGGAATCTGTACCCATCTGGGCTGTTCGCCTTCAGACAAGTTCCAGACCGGCGCCCAGCCTTCGCTGCCGGACGACTGGCAAGGCGGCTTCTTTTGCCCCTGCCACGGCTCCACCTTCGACCTGGCGGGTCGCGTCTTCAAGAACAAGCCGGCGCCCGACAACCTGGAAGTGCCGGCCCATATGTATCTCTCCGAGACCAAGCTGCTCATCGGTGAAGACCGTAAAGCCTAAGGACCTGCATCATGGCTGAATTTCACGAAATCTCCCCGAACGCCGCTGCCAGCGCCAAGCTGCTGAACTGGATTGACAACCGGTTTCCGCTCTCCAAGCTCTTCAAGGAGCACATGAGCGAGTACTACGCGCCCAAGAACTTCAACATCTGGTATGTGTTCGGGGTGCTCTCCCTGCTGGTGCTGGTGATTCAACTGGTCACCGGCATCTTTCTGGTCATGCACTACAAGCCCGACGCGGCGCTGGCTTTCGGCTCGGTCGAGTACATCATGCGTGATGTGCCCTGGGGCTGGCTGATCCGCTACATGCACTCGACCGGCGCTTCGGCCTTCTTTGCGGTGGTCTACCTGCACATGTACCGCGGCCTGCTGTACGGCAGTTACCGCAAGCCGCGCGAGCTGACCTGGCTGTTTGGCTGCGGAATCTTTCTGGCCCTGATGGCGGAGGCATTCATGGGTTACCTGCTGCCCTGGGGACAGATGAGCTACTGGGGCGCCCAGGTGATCGTCAACCTCTTCTCGGCCATTCCGTTTATCGGGCCGGACCTGTCGCTCTGGATTCGTGGTGACTACGTGGTGGGCGATGCGACCCTGAACCGCTTCTTCAGTTTCCACGTCATTGCCGTGCCGCTGGTGATACTGGGCCTGGTCGTGGCGCACATCATTGCCCTGCACGAAGTCGGCTCCAACAACCCGGACGGCATAGAGATCAAGGCCAGGAAAGACGCCAAGGGCATCCCGCTGGACGGCATCCCCTTCCACCCGTACTACACGGTGCATGACATCTTCGCTGTCGGTGTGTTCCTGATGGTGTTCTCGGCCATTGTCTTCTTTGCCCCCGAGATGGGTGGCTACTTCCTGGAATACAACAATTTCATTCCGGCTGATCCCTTCCAGACGCCCTTGCATATCGCACCGGTCTGGTATTTCACACCGTTTTATTCCCTGCTGCGGGCTGTGACCACGGAGATGATGTACGCGCTGATTGCCTGCACTGTGCTCGGTGCGGGCCTGGCGGTTTTCAAGATCAGGATGCCAGCCCTGTTCAAGGGCGCCATCGTGATTGGCGCTGTAGCGGTTGTCGCGATGATGATGGCCATCGATGCCAAATTCTGGGGCGTCGTTGCCATGGGCGGTGGCGTGATCGTCCTGTTCTTCCTGCCCTGGCTGGACAATTGCGCCGTCAAGTCGATCCGCTATCGGCCCGACTGGCACAAGTATCTGTACGCAGTTTTTGTTGTTGATTTTCTGGTGCTCGGCTACCTGGGCACGCAACCGGTGTCGCCGATTTACGGACGGATTGCCCAGGTCGGGACGCTGTTCTACTTTGCCTTCTTCATTCTGATGCCATGGTGGAGCCGGATCGGGCAGACCAAGCCGGTGCCGGACCGTGTCAATTACACGGCGCACTGAAGGGGAGACATCATCATGAAAACCATGACTTTCACTCAAAAATTCATTCTCGGCCTGCTGCTGGCCTGCGGGCTCAATCTGGGTGCCCAGGCCAGTGTGGGCGGACCCGCGTGGGG
>CAZZLB010000525.1:0-2561 GCA_964654655.1 uncultured Rhodoferax sp.
GAGATTGTCCCTGTTAAGTGGATTGATCAGGTGCTTGATCTTGCCTTGCAATCAAAGCCAGCGCCTCTGCCCGAGGATTCCGAAGTCGCAGTTAAGGCTGTGGTTGATGCGCCCGCCGTGCTCAAGACTGGAGAGGAAAGCTTGACGACTGAGCGTTTGAAGCACTGATAATTTTTTCTCATCCTCGGCGTGTTAGAATGCATGGCTCAAGTAGGGTGCTTAGCTCAGTTGGTAGAGCGGCGCCCTTACAAGGCGTAGGTCGGGGGTTCGAACCCCTCAGCACCCACCAAGTTGTTCCTGCTTGAGCATATGAAGTTTGAGTTACAATAGACGAATTCGGAGTGGTAGTTCAGTCGGTTAGAATACCGGCCTGTCACGCCGGGGGTCGCGGGTTCGAGTCCCGTCCACTCCGCCAAGAACGAGAAAACCCTTGTAGATCGTTGATCTACAAGGGTTTTTTCCTTTCGGGGATCTCTCGTGTTTATCTCGGGTGGTAGCAGTTTTGGTAGCACACCAGAAGCCGGGATTTTCTATTTCCGAGCGGTACTGAAACTGGGACAGGGTCATGAGCTCGGCGACAAGGTCTTGAGCCAAGGCCATTGGATGGCTCTGAACTTTGATGTACATTGCGGGTATTCACAGCGCCAACGCTGAACGGGGGGAAAGTAGCTAGCACCAATAGCACTGCGCTAGTTTCATACCGCAGTAATCGCAACCATGCCCACGCATACTGAAATCGGCGAGTTCATCTGGCGCATCGCGGACCACCTGCGCGGCGACTACGAGAAGAACGACAACGAGGACGTCAAGCGTTACGAGAGCAAGACGGCGAAGGCAGGTGACACTTGGCGCCACGAAAGGATCACGCTAAAACCCCTCAACCCGGACTTCAAGCCGATCATCCTTACTGGTGCGGATGAGGGGCAGTTGCAGGTGATTGCGGAATTGGTCGAGGTGCTTGGGCAAGCATCCTGAAGGGAGTACATCATGGGCGCTGATGGGAAATCGAATTTGGCCTTGTTTGATGGTCGGCAGATACGCAAGCTGTTCCACGCTGGTGAATGGTGGTTTTCGATCATTGACGTGGTCGATGTATTGGTCGGGGGCGACCGGGCACGCAAGTATTGGAGTGACCTGAAGAAGAAGCTACGTATCGAGGGCTATGTTGAACTGTCCGAAAAAATCGGACAGTTGAAAATGGTCGCTCCGGACGGTAAACAACGGCTGACCGACTGTGCCAACGCCGAAACCCTGTTTCGCGTCATCCAGTCCATTCCTTCGCCCAAGGTGGAGCCGCTCAAACGCTGGTTGGCCAAGGTCGGCAAGGAGCGACTCGACGAGATTGAAAACCCTGAACTCGCCATGGGCCGGATGCAAGAGCTTTACGAGAAAAAGGGTTACCCCAAGGAATGGATCGACAAGCGCTTGCGCGGCATTGCGGTGCGGCAAGACCTGACAGATGAGTGGAAGCAGCGCGGCGTCAACAACAGCCAGGAATTTGCCATTCTGACCAACGAGATCATGCAAGGCACTTTTGCGCTGAAGGTGGACGAGTACAAGCAGGTGAAGGCGCTGGCGCGCGAGAACCTGCGCGACCGCATGACCGACATCGAGTTGATCCTGACGATGCTGGCCGAAGCCACCACCACCAAGCTGCACCGCGACCGCGACTCCAAAGGCATGACGCCGCTGAAGAAAGATGCCAAAGACGGCGGCGCCGTGGCGGGGCGCACGCGCAAGGACATTGAAAAGCAGAGCGGCAAGCCGGTGATCTCGCCGGACAACTTCAAGCAGTTGGCGGGGAAAAGGGTCAAGAAGCTCAACGGCGACTGAACATCGGGTGCAAGGTTGGGATATTGCCTATGATCCGTGTCCCGTCCACCCGCCAAATGGCATGAAAAACCCCTTGTAACTTATTGATTTACAAGGGGTTTGTTTTTTTATTTCAGCGCTGCGGGTAGACCACCGTGCCGGCAGGAGCTCCGTGGGAATTCGAAATCACCGGCGTGATTTGCAGTGCGATGGACTGGCCCGGATCGTAGGGCATTTGCACGGAGTACTGCTTACCGGCGTATTCGTAGGCCACGTTGTAGGCCACAGTCCTGTTCTCGTAAAAGTTCTGCATCCGGCAGCGTTGCACTGTCTGTGTCTGCGTTGGAGGCGCACCTTCAATGCTGTCGCCTACGACGGCACCGCCGATGAGACCCAGCATGGTGGCAGCCGTCTTGCCATTGCCGCCACCCACGGCATTGCCCATCGCACCCCCGGCGATGGCGCCCATCAATGCGCCGGCGCCCGATTTTTGCTGTTGTGTTGTGACCTGCTCGGGGCTGCACACCTGGCGTGGAACAGTTACTTGCTGGATGATGGGCGTTGTAGAAACAACACGCCCCTGTTCCTGTTGCGCCAGAGACAGTCCGCTGGTTGCCACGGCCACAGACAAGAGAAGGAACTTTTTCATGATGCTGATTTCTGAAGTTGTGTCACTGGGTGAATCATGCGCCCGTGAAGGCCGAACCTATGGGCAAGTTCAGTGAAGCAATGGTAAAGAATGTATCGAT
>CAZZLB010000526.1:0-2559 GCA_964654655.1 uncultured Rhodoferax sp.
GCCTTGCGCCTGCATGCCCTTGACGACATCGGCCACACCCGGCAACAGGTCGTGGTAACTGCCGGCGCGCAGCAGCGCCAATTGGGTCGGTACAAAGTCCGCGAACATGGCGTCCACGTCCGACTGGTTCGGCGCACGACCGAACTTGGCCGTAAAGCGCTCGCGCACCGACTTGATCTCGGTGATGGCCTTGATGTGCAGGTCCTTGCGCAAGCCCATGGGTTCGCGCGCTTCGGGCATGGTGATCTCGATGCCGTATTTCTTGAACACTTCAACGAAGACGATGGCAGGCGCATCGACATAGCGGTCCATGGTGGTGCCGGAGCAGTCCAGCATCACATAGCCGACGCTGCGCTCGGTGTTCTCGTTGTCAAATTTCTTTTGCTGCGCTGCCGCGTGGCGAAGGTCTTCGGGCACGCGGCCCACGGCTGAGAGTCTGGAAACTGCTGATCCGGTCATGTGATTTCTCCTTTTGCAATGGCAAGACTTTATTCAAAACCAACCAGATTGTCAACGGTAGTTTGTACATTGTCAACAATTTGCAATGAGGGTGGGAGCATGGATAATCGGGCGATCAACTGACAGATCTGAAAACCCAGGGGCGCAAATTGATCCAAGCGAGTTATCCGGTGGAAGTCAAGCCATGACACTGACCTGGCCGGTCGTCGCGGCCGTTCTGCTGGGCGCACTGCTGCATGCGAGCTGGAACGCGCTCGTCAAGTCGAGCAGCGACAAGGATCTGGACATGGCCGTGATCCACCTGATCGGCTCCTTTCTCGGCATTCCACTGGTGGCGCTGGCCGGTTGGCCGGTGGCTGCGGCCTGGCCCTATATCGCGGCCTCGGTGGTGGTTCACATCGGGTATTACCTGGCGCTCACAGGTGCTTACCGTCATGGCGAGCTTGGGCTCACATACCCGTTGATGCGGGGTGTGGCGCCGCTGCTGGTGGCTCTGTCGGCCACTTTCACGCTGGGTGAGTCACTCTCGCCGCTGGCCTGGGCCGGTGTTCTGGGCATCAGCTGTGGTGTGCTGGTGCTGGGGCTCAACGCCCATGCGCTGCAGGTGCCCAAGGCAGTCGGCTTCGCGCTGGCCAACGCCGTCGTCATCGCCATCTACACCGTGATCGACGGCCTGGGCGTGCGGGCATCCGGCAACGCCATGCAGTACGTGGCCACGCTGTTTCTGCTCGACGGCTGGCCTTTTGCGCTGTTGATGTTTGCCACGCGCGGTCGCGCCGTCGGTGTCTATGCCCGCCACCGCTGGCCGGTGGCCACGCTGGGTGCTTGCGCTTCACTGGGTTCCTATGGCATTGCCCTGTGGGCCATGACGCGTGCGCCGGTGGCTACCGTGGCGGCACTGCGCGAAACTTCGGTGCTGTTTGCCGTGCTGCTGGGCGCCTGGTTCCTGAAAGAAGCATTTACGCCGCGCCGCGTCCTGGGCGCTTGCGTGATCGTGGCAGGAGTGATGGCTTTGCGGCTAGGGTAGAACCATGGACCAAGAAGTTGCTGCCCGAAACCACTGATTTGCCAGTCTGCTCCTCCAATTGATGGCGGGCCTGGGCGGCGATGCGGCCGCCGGCCTTGGCGGCGGTCTTGTTTTGCGGTAACCCTGTGGCGTTTTCACTTTCGGCGATTTGGCGCGTGGACAGCTCGGCCAGCGCGGTAAAGATCAACTCTGCCTCGCTCATGTGATCGCGCAAGTTATGACTTTCCAAGCCCTTCATCCCCTTGTGCTCAGCCACGCTCACACCCGACCATTCCTGGTGAATGATGTTGGTCAGAATGGCAAACTCGGCGCCTTCCTTGATGTCATGCTCGCGCCAGTAATCGGTGAGCTTGTTGCGGGTTTCCTGCCCGGTCATTCGCTGCTGAATCCACTTATCGCTGCGGCCATGCTGCTGCCAAGTCTGACGCGCCCGGTCCAGCGACAGTGCAGGGTCGGCCATTTCCTGCATGCGCTCATAACCCACTTTAGCCAGCCAGAGCTTGATGGGCTCGGCTTTGGGGCTTGGAACTGACTGCACCAGGCGCAGCAGAGTCTCGGCGGTGGCTACGTCGGTGAGATAGCTTTTACCATCAGCGGCGGGCAATTTCAGTCGGTGACAATTTGTCACCGACTCGTTGCCTTCCTTGCTCAGACGCTCTTTCAACTTGTTCCAGTACTTGCGCGCGGTCTGGTAATCAGCCTGCAGGGTCAGCACCTGCACCACGTCAATTATTGAAAACCACCAGGTTTCGGTGTCTTCGTCGTACACGCGGCGGATGGATTGACCGTCGAATTGAGTTGGAAAAATTTTCATGCGCTGGATCTCCTCCCGAGACAATTTTTGATTTGCCAATAGCTTACGCCTCTCAAGGCCCGTTGTGCGACCCAACCGATTGTTGCCCGAAAATATTTCCATCTGGCATAGTCCGCAGTCAAGCCCAAGTCTGAAGGAGTCCAAGGTGAGTCTTCCAAGTCAAGCACAAATCATCATCGTCGGTGGCGGCATCGTCGGCTGCTCCACGGCCTACCACCTGGCCAAAATGGGGCGCACGGATGTGCTGTTGCTGGAGCAA